>NZ_JBSFNC010000072.1:0-44420 GCF_053586895.1 Amycolatopsis sp. NPDC003731
GGGCCAGCCGGGCCAGCCGGGCCAGCCGGGCCAGCCGGGCCAGCCGGGCCAGCCGACCCGAGCCCGCCCGCCGGGCCGCCGTGTCTCCGGCCGGACCGCCCTGCCCGGCGCGCAGCGACCCCGCACCCCGGCGGGACCGGCCACCGCCGCCCACCCACTGCGAGCCCGCCCACTCCGAGCCCGCCCACCTCGAGCCCACCCACCCCGACCCGCGAGCCCGTCCACTCCACGCAGCCCCGCGATCGGCACTAGAGTCGACCGCATGTCGCCGGCCGTTGTTTGGGATCGGGCCCTGCTGGGTTATGACCTGGGCGGGGATCACCCGTTCAATCCCGTGCGGCTGGAGCTCACCGTCCGGCTGGCCACCGAGCTCGGCGTGCTCCAGGACGTCGAACTGCTCGTTCCCACCGCGGCCGGGGACGAAGAACTGCTGCGGGTCCACGCTCCCGAATACCTCGCCGCCGTGCGGGAGGCTCCTCTGGTCGGGTGGGATGTCGGGCATGGGCTCGGGACCTCCGACAACCCCGTCTTCTCCGACATGCACGATGCCTCCGCCCTCGTCGTCGGGTCGACGCTGCTCGCCGCGCGGAAGGTTGCCGAAGGGGAAGCCAAGCGGGCCGTCAACATCGCCGGGGGGCTGCACCACGCCATGCGGGACCAGGCCGCCGGGTTCTGCGTCTACAACGACTGCGCCGTCGCCATCTCGTGGCTGCTGGACCACGGCTTCGAGCGCATCGCCTACATCGACACCGACGTCCACCACGGCGATGGTGTCCAGGCCGCCTTCTACGACGACCCGCGCGTCCTCACCATCTCCATGCACCAGCACCCCTTCACGCTCTGGCCCGGCACCGGCTACTCCGCCGAGACCGGCCGGGGGAAGGCCGACGGCACCGCCGTCAACGTCCCGCTGCCGCCACGCACCAAAGACCCCGGCTGGCTGCGGGCCTTCCACGCCGTCGTTCCTTCCCTCCTCGCCGACTTCGAACCGCAGCTGCTCTTCACCCAGTGCGGCGTCGACTCCCACGAGGAAGACCCCCTCGCCGATCTCTCCCTGTCCGTCGACGGGCACCGGACCATCTACGCCACCCTCCGGGACCTCGCCGAGACCTACGCCGGCGGCAAGTGGATCGCCGTCGGCGGGGGTGGCTACCAGCTGATCCGGGTCGTTCCCCGCTCCTGGACGCACCTGCTCGCCACCGTCCTCGACCGGGACGTCGACCCCGCGACGCCGCTGCCGCCCGGCTGGCGGGAAACCGTCACCAAGGCCGCCCCGCACGCCGAACTGCCGCAGACCATGTCCGACGACCGCGACACCGGATTCAAGCCGTGGGGTGACGGCGAGGACGACCCGGTCGACATCGCCGTCCGGGACACGCGCCGCGCCGTCTTCCCGCTGCACGGCCTCGATCCGGACGACCCCAGGGACTGACCGATGGCCGGACGGGATCCCTTCGACTACCCCCGCGACTGGGAGGCCGACGTCGTGCTGTCCGACGGCGGCACCGTCCACCTGCGCCCGGTCGTGCCCTCCGACGCCGACGGCCTCGTCGCCTTCCACGCGAAGCTCTCCGAACGCACCCGCTACTTCCGCTACTTCGGCGCCTACCCGCGGATCCCCGAAAAGGACCTGAAGCGCTTCTCGACCGTCGACCACCACGACCGGGTCGCGTTCGCCGCCTTCCTGGGCGACGACATCGTGGCCGTCGGGCGGTACGAACGGCTCGACCACGGGCCGTCGGCGGAGGTCGCCTTCGTCGTCAGCGACGCCCACCAGGGCCGCGGGCTCGGCTCGATCCTGCTCGAACACCTCGCCGCGGCCGCGTCCGAATGCGGGCTGCGCCGGTTCGTCGCCGAGGTGCTGGCCGAGAACTCCGCCATGGTGCGGGTCTTCCGCGACGCCGGCTACCAGGTCAGCCGCGAATTCGAGGAAGGCGTGCTGCACCTGGAGTTCGACATCGACGCGACCGAGGAGTCCCTCGCCGTCGCGCGGTCCCGGGAGCAGGCCGCCGAGGCCCGCAGCGTGCACAACCTCCTGCACCCGACGTCGGTGGCCGTGATCGGCGCGTCCACCGAACCGAACAAGGTCGGGCACGTCGCCTTCGCGAACCTCCTGGTCGCCGCCTTCACCGGCACCGTCTACCCGGTCAACGCCGAGCACCGCTCGGTCCGCGGCGTTCGCGCGTACCCGTCCGTGCTGGACATCCCGGACCCGGTCGACCTGGCCGTGGTCGCGGTGCCCGCCGAGTCCGTCGAGTCCGTTTTGGACGCTTGCCTGGCCAAGGGCGTGAAGACGCTGCTGATCCTGTCCAGCGGGTTCGCCGAAGCCGGGCCGCACGGCCTGCACGCCGAGCTGCGGCTGGTCGGCGAGGCGCGGGCGCACGGCATGCGCGTGGTCGGCCCGAACGCGCTCGGCGTCCTCAACACCGCGCCCGGGATCCGGCTGAACGCCACTCTCGCGCCGCGGTTGCCCGGCCGCGGGCGCACCGGCTTCTTCTGCCAGTCCGGCGCCCTGGGCACCGCGATCCTCGCCGACGCCGAAGCGCGCGGCCTCGGTCTGTCGACGTTCGTCTCGGCCGGCAACCGCGCCGACGTCTCCGGCAACGACCTGCTCCAGTACTGGGAAACCGACCCGGACACCGACCTCGTCCTGCTGTACCTCGAGTCCTTCGGCAACCCGCGCAAGTTCGCGCGGCTGGCCCGGCGGCTCGCCCGGACCAAGCCGATCGTCGCGGTCAAGTCCGGGCGGCACGCCGTCCGGCCGCAGCTCGCGGCCACGTCGACCGAGATCGACGAGGCCAGCGTCCAGACGCTGTTCGAGCAGGCCGGGGTCGTCCGGGTGGAGTCGCTGGCGCAGCTGTTCGACACCGCCCTCGTCTTCGCCCACCAGCCGCTGCCCGCCGGACCGCGGGTCGCCATCGTCGGCAACTCCAGCGCGATCGGGCTCCTCGCCGCCGACACCGCGCGGATGCAGGGCCTGCGGCTGGCCACGGACCCGGTGGACGTCGGCCCGCAGGCGCCGCCGGAGGAGTTCGCCAAGGCCGTCCGCGAGGCCCTGACCTCGCCGGAGACCGACGCGCTCGTCGTCGTGTTCGCGCCGCCGATCGCCATTCCCGGCACCGCGTACGCGCGCGCCCTGCGGGAAACCGTCGTCGAACTCGGGCAGCGGAAGCCGATCGTCTCGACGTTCCTCGCCGCCGAGGGCGTGCCGGACGAACTCGCCGTGCTGTCCCGCGACGGCGTGCCGACGCGGGGCTCGATCCCGTCGTACCCGAGCCCCGAACGCGCGGTGAACGCCCTCGCCCGGGTCGTGCGGTACGCGGCGTGGCGGCAACGCCCGCAGGGCACGCTCATCCGGCCGTCCGGCATCCACACCGAGCAGGCGCAGGGCATCGTGCGCGAGCTCCTCGAAGCCGACAGCGGCAAGACGACGCTGCTCTCGGACGCCGAAGTCGTGCGGCTGCTGGACTGCTACGGCATCGACGTCGTGCCGTTCCGCATCGTGTCCACTGTGGATGAAGCGGTGGCGGCGGCGGGCGAGCTCGGCTACCCGGTGACGCTCAAGGCGGTCGACGAACGGCTGCGCGGCCGGCCCGACCTGGCCGGCGTCCGGCTCGACCTGGCCTCCGAAGACTCGGTGCGCACCGCCTACGAGACCTTGCGCGAGGTCTCCGGCGACGACGAGGTCTACGTCCAGCGGATGGCGCCCAAGGGCCTGTCGTGCGTGATCGGGCTGCAGGACGACCCGTCGTTCGGCACGCTCGTGTCGTTCGGGCTGTCCGGGCTGGTCAGCACGCTGCTCGGCGACCGCGCCTACCGGGCCGTGCCGCTCACCGACGTCGACGCCGCGACGCTCCTGCGCGAGCCGCGGACGGCGCCGCTGCTCACCGGCTACCGCGGCGACGAGCCGGCCGACCTCGCCGCGCTGCAGGACATGGTGCTGCGCGTGGCCGCGCTGGCCGAGGACAACCCCGAGGTGCGGTCGCTGGTGCTGGACCCGATCCTGGCCTCGCCGGACGGCGCCTTCGTCGCCAACGCCCGCCTGGTGCTGGGTGCCCCGCCGTCCCGGCCGGACACCGGCCCGCGCCGGCTGCGCGCGATCAACCCTCAGGACTGACCATGACTGCGCTGTCCGAGCTGCTGACCCGGCACATCGGCGACCTGCCGGGCGCGGTGGCGCTCGTCGCCCGCGGCGACCAGGTCGAAGCCGCGGCCGTGGGCTCGGCCGACGCCGAGGGCACCGTGCCGATGGCGCGGGACTCGCTGTTCCGCATCGCGTCGCTGACCAAGCCGATCACCGCCGCGGCCGTTCTGCTGCTCGTCGACGACGGCGAGCTGGCCCTGGACGACCCGATCGCGCGGTGGCTGCCGGAGCTGGCTTCTCCCGTGGTCGTCCGGACGCCGGACGGCCCGATCGACGACGTGGTGCCGGTCGTCCGCCCGATCACCGTGGCCGACCTGCTCACCTTCCGCAGCGGGTACGGCATCACCGAAGACATGACGCAGCCCGCCGTCGACCTGCTGCTCCAGGTCCTGGGCCACCCGGCCGCGTCGCCGCGGGCGCTGTCGCCGGACGACTGGCTGGCGGCGCTCGCGCAGGTGCCGCTGCTGCACCAGCCAGGCGAGGAGTGGCTCTACGACACCGGCTCGGACCTCCAGGGCGTGCTGATCGCGCGGGTCTCCGGCCGTCCGCTGCCGGAGTTCCTGGCCGAGCGGCTGTTCGAGCCGCTCGGCATGGCCGACACCGGATTCACCGTGCCGACCCCGGCGCTCGGCCGGTTCACCAGCGCCTACCGCCCCGGCGAGGAGGGACTGCGGCTGATCGACTCGCCGGAGGGCCGCTGGAGCGCGCCGCCGCCGTTCCCGTCCGGGGCCGTCGGGCTCGTCTCGACGGCCGACGACCTGCTGGCCTTCGCGAAGTTCCTCCGTGACGAGGGCACCGCGGGCGGCCACCGCCTGTTGACGCCGGAGTCGGTCCACCGGATGACGACCGACCACCTGACCCCGGCCCAGCGGGAGGCGGCCCGGCCGTTCCTGCACGGCCAGGGCTGGGGCTACGGCGGATCGGTGGACGTCGACGCGAAGCAACCCTGGGAGGTCCCGGGCCGCTACGGCTGGATCGGCGGCGCGGGCACGGCCCTGCACCTGACCCCGGCGACGGGCACGGTCTCGGTGCTGCTCACCCAGGTCGAGCTGACCGGCCCCGAGCCCACCCCGCTGATGAAGGAGTTCTGGACCTACGCGGCGAGCTAGCCGCGGTCCGCGAGCCGCTCGCCCAGCGCCAGGAGCTGCTGGGTGGCCGCCCCGAGCTGGAACTCCAGGCGTTTCGCCGCCGCGAAGTACCGGTGGACCACGTGGTCGACGTCGATGCCGACGCCGCCGTGGACGTGCACCGCCGTGTGCGCCACCCGGTGGCCCGCCTCCGCCGCCCAGAACTTCGCCGTCGCCACCGCTTCCGCGGCGGCCGGGACGTCCGACGTCAGCTGCCACGCCGCCTGCAGCGTCGTCAGCCGGACCGCTTCGACGTCCAGGTACGCGTCCGCCAGCCGTTGGCGGACCGCCTGGAAGCCGCCGATGACGTGGTCGAACTGCTTCCGCTCGGCCGCGTACGCCGCGGTCAGCTCCAACGCGCGCTCGACGACGCCGAGCTGCTGCGCGCACACCCCGACCGTCCCGCGCAGGCGCAGCCACTCGCCGATGTCGCCCAGCGGCACTCCCGGCACGTCGGACAGCTCCAGGAGCGCCGCGTCCGCGTGGTCGGTCGTCTGCTGCGGCCGCACCGTCACGCCGGATGCGGAAGCGTCGACCAGGAAGACCTCGGCCGAGGTGGCGACCAGGAACCCGTGCGCGAACGCGCCGAACGGCACCGCCGTCTGCGCGCCGGACACCCTGCCGTCCGGCGCCGTGAAGCCGGACAGCGCCACGGCCAGGACGCGCTCGCCGCGCAGCACCGGCAGCACCCAGCGGTCCACCAGCTCGGGCGTGCCGAACTCGGCCAGCGCCGACGCCGCCATCGTGATCGACGAGAGGTAGGGGACCGCCGCCACTGCCCGGCCGATTTCGGTCAGCACCGCGCACTGCTCCGGCAGCCCGAACCCGCCGCCGCCCAGGGACGACGGCAGCGCCGCGTCCAGGACGCCGGCCTGGCCGAGCGCCGTCCACGAAACGGTGTCGAAGCCGCCGGTGCCGTGCGGGTCGTGGGTGGCCTTGTCGGCCAGCAGCCGCCGGGTCAGCGCCGCGAGGTCGGCCGACGCTTCGGAAGGGGTGAAGTCCATGGGTGCTCCTAGCGCGTGACGGGCAGGCCGAGTGCGGTCGCGGCGATCATGTCCCGCTGGATCTCGTTGGTGCCGCCGCCGAAGGTGAGGATCAGCGCCGACCGGTGCAGCCGCTCGATCCGCCCGGCCAGTTGCGCCCCCGGCGAGCCTTCGCGGACGACGGCGGCCGCGCCGAGCACCTCCATCAGCAGCCGGTAGGCCTCGATCGCGAACTCCGTGCCGAACACCTTCGTCGCCGACGCCTCGGCCGGGCCGAGCTCGCTGGCCGCGGCCGCCCAGGCGATCCGCCAGTTCCGCAGCTTCAGGTACTCCGCGCCCGCGTGCACCCGCGCCAGGTGCAGCCGCACCCACTCCTGCTCGATGGCGCCGGTCTCCTTCGCCCACTCCAGGACGTCGGCCAGCGCCTTGCGGATCGGCGCCGACGACGTCAGCGCGACGCGCTCGTGGTTGAGCTGGTTGGTGATCAGCGGCCAGCCCGCGTTCTCCTCGGCGACGCGCGCCGACACGGGCACGCGCACGCCGTCGTAGTAGGTCGCGCTCGTCCCGGCGCCGGCGACCGTGTGGACCTTGGTCCACGAGAAGCCTTCCGCGGACGTCGGCACGATGAGCATCGACAGCCCGCGGTGCTTCTTCGCGGACGGATCGGTCCGGACCGCGAGCCAGACGTAGTCGGCGTACTCGATCAGGCTCGTCCACATCTTCTGGCCGGTGACGACGTACTCGTCGCCGTCGCGCTCGGCGCGCGTCCGCAGCGACGCCAGGTCGGTGCCGGCCTCCGGTTCCGAGTAGCCGATCGAGAAGTGCAACTCGCCCGCGGCGATCTTCGGCAGGTAGAACGCCTTCTGGTCTTCGGTGCCGTAGCGCATGATCGTCGGGCCCACGGTGTTCACCGTCAGGAACGGCACCGGCACCCCGGCGACGGCCGCTTCGTCGGTGAAGATCAGCTGGTCGAGCATCGACCGGCCCTGCCCGCCGTACTCGGGCGGCCAGCCCAGCGCGAGCCAGCCGTCCTTGCCCAGCTGCCGCACGATCTCCTTGTACGCCACGCCATCGCCGTACTCGCCGCCGCCCGAGCGGAGGCCCGCCCGCCGTTCGGGCGTCATCAGCTCGGCGAAGTACTCCCGAAGCTCGGCCGCCAGGGCCTGCTGCTCCGGCGTGTAGTCGATCCGCACCTGTCACCTCGATCCGGCGTTACACTAGAACCTGTTCTAGTTGTACCAGGACTCGTGTGGCGGAGGAAGCATGGAGATCGGGGTCGACCGTGAGCTGTGCGAGGCGAACGCGGTGTGCGTGGGGTTCGCGCCCGGGATCTTCGACCTGGATGACGACGAAGAACTCGTCATCCGACCCGGCGCGGTGCCGGACGACCAGATAGAACGCGTTTCGGATGCGATCAAGGGTTGCCCGAAGAACGCCCTGTTCACCATCGGTTAGCGGTGTTCACCGAAGGGGTTGCCTAGAACGAGAACAGATTCTACTGTAGGCCAGATCCTGGACTCGACGAGGAGGTCCCGCGGTGAGCTTGACCGGCAGGACGGCGATCGTCACGGGGGCCGCCGCGGGGCTGGGCCGGGCCGAAGCGCTCGCGCTCGCCGCGGGCGGCGCCACGCTCGTCGTCAACGACATCGGCGAGCCGAAGGACGTCGTCGCCGAGATCGAGGCGGCCGGCGGCCGGGCCGTCGCGGTGGCCGGCGACGTCGGCGAACGCGCCACGGCCGACGCGCTGGTGAGCGCCGCGCTCGACCTCGGCGGGCTCGACATCGTGGTGAACAACGCGGGCGTCCTGCGCGACAAGATGCTGTTCTCGATGTCCGACGACGACTGGGACACCGTGCTGCGCGTGCACCTGCGCGGGCACTTCCTGTTGTCCCGCAACGCCGCGAAGCACTGGCGCGACAAGTCCAAAGCGGACGGCGCACCGGTGTACGGGCGGCTGGTCAACACCGCGTCCGAAGCGTTCCTCATCGGCTCGCCGGGCCAGCCGAACTACGCCGCCGCGAAGGCGGGCATCACCGCGCTCACCATGTCGGCCGCCCGGAGCCTGGCCAAGTACGGCGTCCGCGCCAACGCGATCTGCCCGCGCGCACGGACGGCGATGACCGAGGGCGTGTTCGGTGCTCCTCCCGCCGAGGGCGCCGATCCGCTCTCGGTCGAGCACGTCGCCCCCTTCGTCGCCTACCTCGCCTCCCCGGCGGCCGAGCACGTGAACGGGCAGGTGTTCGTCGTCCACGGCGGCACGGTCGCCCTGGTCGGGCCGCCGCGGATCGAGCAGCGCTGGAAGCTCGACGAGCTCGAGACGTCCCTGAGCGGCTTCTTCGCCGACCGCGACCCCGGCCGGATGTTCGCCGCCACCGAAATCCTGGGAGAGTCATGAGGCTGGACGGGAAGATCGCCCTGATCACCGGCGCGGCGCGCGGGCAGGGCGAGGCCGCCGCGCGCGCGTTCGTCGCCGAGGGCGCCAAGGTGGTGATCGCCGACATCCTCGACGACGAGGGCAAGCAGCTGGCCGCCGACCTCGGCGAACAGGCCGTCTACCAGCACCTCGACGTCGGCGACGAGGACGGCTGGACCGCCGCGGTCGAGCGCGCGACCACCGAGTTCGGCGCGCCGAACGTGCTGGTCAACAACGCGGGCATCCTGCACTTTTCGGAGCTCGGGCAGACGACGCTGGCCGACTACGAACGCGTGATCCGGGTGAACCAGATCGGGGCGTTTCTCGGGATGCGTTCGGTCGTTGAACCGATGACCGCCGCCGGCGGTGGCTCCATCGTCAACGTGTCCTCTGTGGAGGGTCTGGCCGGGATGCCCTACCTCGTCGCCTACACCGCGAGCAAGTTCGCGATCCGCGGCATGACCAAGGTCGCGGCGATGGAGCTCGGCAAGAAGCACATCCGCGTCAACTCGGTGCACCCCGGGGCGATCGACACCAAGATGGTCGAGACCGCGGCGGGCGGCCAGAAAGTCGACATGTCGTACGTCGGGAAGAAGGTCGCGCTGAAGCGGGTCGGGCAGCCCGAGGACGTCGCCAAGCTGGTGTTGTTCCTGGCCAGCGACGAGAGCGCGTACTGCACGGGTGCGGAATTCGTCGCCGACGGCGGGGCGACGGCGACGCACGCCCTCAACTTCTGAAGGAGAACTGCCGAAGGGGAGAGTGAACACCGCTAACCAAAAGCGGGAACCGGGTGTGGAGAAGACTCGGAGGTCAACGGCGATCTACTGGGAGGTGTGGTGAGCGGAGGCACTGGCACGCTCCCGGGAACCGCGGCGCTGACCCAGGTCGGCCGCCTGGCCACGCTGTCGGTGGAAGTCCTGCGCGCGATCTTCAAGCGCCCCTTCCAGACCCGCGAGTGGATCCAGCAGTGCTGGTTCTTCGCCAGCGTCACGATCCTCCCGACGGCCCTGGTCGCCATCCCGTTCGGCGCGGTGATCGCCCTGCAGCTCGGCTCGCTGACCGCGCAGATCGGCGCCCAGTCGTTCACCGGCGCGGCCAGCGCCCTGGCGATCGTGCAGCAGGCCAGCCCGCTGATCACGGCGTTGCTGGTCGCGGGCGCCGGCGGCAGCGCGGTCTGCGCGGACATCGGCGCGCGCAAGATCCGCGAAGAGATCGACGCCATGGAAGTCCTCGGCGTCAACCCGATCCAGCGCCTCATCGTGCCCCGGGTGCTCGCCGCGATGGTCGTTTCGGTGTTGCTGAACGGCTTGGTCAGCGTGGTCGGCGTGCTCGGCGGCTACTTCTTCAACGTCGTCCTGCAGGGCGGCACCCCCGGCGCGTACCTGGCCAGCTTCAACGCCCTCGCGCAGGTGCCGGACCTGTGGATCAGCGAGATCAAGGCGCTGCTGTACGGCTTCGTCGCCGGGGTCGTCGCGGCCTTCCGCGGGCTGAACCCGGCGGGCGGCCCGAAGGGCGTCGGTGACGCGGTCAACCAGGCCGTCGTGATCACGTTCCTGCTGCTGTTCCTGATCAACGTCGTGCTCACCGCGATCTACCTGCGGATCGTCCCGCCGAAGGCGATGTGATGACCGCCGGAGGAGTCGACGCCGACCGGACGCTCGAGTACATCGCGCGCCCGGGCCAGAGCCTGGAAGGGCTCGGCAAGCAGCTGGCGTTCGCCGCGAAAGCGCTCGCCTGGTCGCCGCGCACGATCCGCCGCTACAGCCGGGAAACGCTGCGGCTGCTCACGGAGGTCTGCTTCGGCACCGGCGGCCTCGCGGTCATCGGCGGCACGCTCGGCGTGATGATCGGGATGACGCTGTTCACCGGCCTGATCGTCGGCCTGCAGGGCTACTCCGCGCTCAACCAGCTCGGCACGGCCGCGCTCACCGGCTTCATCTCCGCCTACTTCAACACCCGCGAAGTCGCCCCGCTGTCCGCGGGACTCGCCTTGAGCGCGACCGTCGGCTGCGGCTTCACCGCCCAGCTCGGCGCCATGCGGATTTCGGAGGAGATCGACGCCCTGGAGGTCATGGGCGTGCCGAGCATGCCGTACCTGGTGACGACCCGGGTGCTCGCCGGCGTCGCCGCGGTGATCCCGCTGTACGCGGTCGGCCTGCTGTCGAGCTACCTCGCGTCCCGGCAGATCACCATCTGGCTCTACGGCCAGTCCGCGGGCACCTACGACCACTACTTCACGCTCTTCCTGCCGCCCGGCGACGTCCTCTGGTCGTTCGGGAAGGTGATCGTGTTCAGCGTGCTCGTGATCCTGTCCCACTGCTATTACGGCTTCCACGCCAGCGGTGGCCCGGCCGGCGTCGGGGTCGCGGTGGGCCGCGCGGTGCGGACGTCGATCGTGCTGATCTCGGTGCTGGACTTCTTCCTGTCCCTCGCCATCTGGGGCGCGAACACCACGGTGAGGATCTCGGGATGAGGCGCGAGCTCTGGCAGCGGCTCCGGTACCAGGTGCTGGGGCTGGTCTTCCTGCTCGTCGCCGCCCTGTTCATCGCGCTCACGCTCGCTGTCTACAACAAGGCGTTCACGCCGGTGACGCTCGTGAAGCTGGAGACCGACCGGGTCGGCAGCCAGCTGCGCACCGGCGGCGACGTCAAGGTCCGCGGCATGCTCGTCGGCGAGGTCCGGTCGGTGCTGGCGAAAGGCGACCACGCCGAGCTGGAGCTGGCCCTCGACCCGGACAAGACGCACGTCATCCCGAAGAACGTCTCCGCGCGGCTGCTGCCGAAGACGCTCTTCGGCGAGCGGTACGTCGCCCTGCAGTTGCCCGGCAAGTCCGACGGCCCGATCGAGGCCGGTGACGTCATCCCGCAGGACCGCAGCAGCGCGGCGATCGAGCTGCAGAAGGTCCTCGACGACGTCATGCCGCTGCTGCAGGCGGTCCAGCCCGAGAAGCTGTCCAGCACGCTCACCGCGGTGGCGACCGCGCTCGACGGCCGCGGCAAGCAGCTCGGCGACACCCTCGTCCAGCTGAGCGACTACCTCGGCCGGCTGAACCCGGCACTGCCGGACGTCAAGGCCGACATCACCGGCCTCGCGAATGTGGCGAACACCTACGACAAGGCCGCGCCGGACATCCTGCAGGCGTTGTCGGACCTGACGACGACCAGCCGGACGATCGTCGACCAGCGCGCCCGGCTGGCCGACCTCTACGCCACGGTCACCGCCGCTTCGGTGGACCTCACGAGCTTCCTCCAGGTGAACAAGGACAACCTGATCCGGCTCACCACGGCCATCCAGCCGACGCTGGACGTCCTCGCGAAGTACGCGCCCGAGTACCCGTGCCTGATGCGCCAGCTCGCCGAGTCGGTGCCGCGGGCGGAACTGGCGTTCGGCAAGGGCACCGCGCACCCGGAGGTCAGCCGGGTGACCATCGAGTTCGCCGCCAGCCGCGGCAAGTACCTGCCCGGCGTCGACGAGCCGAAGTACGAGGACAAGCGCGGCCCCCGCTGCTACCCGAGCGTCCCGCACCCCGGCGTGTGGCCGCAGTACCCGCCCGACGGCCCGATCGAGGACGGCTCCAGCAAGCCCCCGCCGCCGAAGTACCCGCCCGAGACGCTGCCCGCCGGTGGGGGCGCCATCGGCGGCGACGGCACGATCGTCGGGTCGGCCTACGAGAACGACCTGATCGACCTGCTCGCCTCGCCCGCGCTCGGCACCGCGCCCGGTGCCGTGCCCGGGTGGGCCGGCCTGCTCGTCGGGCCGCTCTACCGCGGGGCGGAGGTGGAGCTCAAGTGAGGAGTTTCGTCCCGTCGCTGATCAAGCTGGGCGTCTTCGCGGTCGTCACCGTGCTGCTGACCGGGATCCTGGCGGCCACCATCGCGAACACGAACTTCGGCGAGACGTCCGGCTACCTGGCGAAGTTCACCGACGCGTCCGGGCTCAAGGAAGGCGACGACGTCCGCATCGCCGGCGTCAAGGTCGGCCAGGTCGACGCGATCGCGGTGGTCGAAGGAGACCGGAACCTGGCCCAGGTGCGGTTCGACGTCGAGCACACCTACCGGCTGCCGGAGACGGTCACCGCGACGATCAAGTACCGCAACCTGGTCGGCCAGCGCTACCTCGCCCTCGGCACCGACGTCCCGGGCGACAAGGCGCTGCCGGACGGCGGCACGATCCCGCCGGAGCGCACCAAACCCGCGTTGAACCTCACCGTGCTGTTCAACGGCTTCAAGCCGCTGTTCAAGGCGCTGAGTCCCCAGGACGTCAACCAGCTGTCGGCCGAGATCATCAGCGTCTTCCAGGGCGAGGGCGGCACGATCACCAGCCTGCTGCAGCACACCGCGTCCCTGACGACGGCGATCGCGCGCAAGGACCAGGTGATCGGCCAGGTCATCGCCAACCTCAACACCGTGCTCGGCACGGTGAACGCCCACGGTGCGCAGCTCGGCGACCTCGTCGAGCAGACGCAGAAGTTGGTCAGCGGGCTGGCCGAGCAGCGCAAGCCGATCGGCGACGCGGTCAGCGCGCTCGGCGACCTCGCGGTGTCGACCACCGGGCTCCTGGCCGACGCGCGCCCGGCGCTCAAGGACGACGTCGACCGGCTCGGGGTGCTGTCGCAGAACCTCGGCGACTCCGGGGTGCTGCTCAACCACCTCCTCGAGGTGCTGCCGGGCAACCTGCAGAAGTTCACCCGGACCCTGAGCTACGGCAGCTGGTTCAACTACTACCTGTGCGGGATCACCGGCACCATCGGCATTTCCTCGCTCGACATCACCCTGCCGATCATCCCGATCCCCGGTACGCAGCGCGCGGAGAGGTGTGGTCCGTGAAGCCGCTGAAGGAACGCAACCAGGCCGCGGTGGGCGCGGTCGCGCTCGTGCTGATCGTGCTCGTCACGGCCACGACGTACTTCTCCGACCAGCTCCCGTTCTTCGGCAACGGCACGACGTACTCGGCGTACTTCGGCGAGTCCGCCGGGCTGGCGCCGGACAACGAGGTCGAGGTCGCCGGCGTCAAGGTCGGCACGGTGTCGTCGGTGAAGCTGGCGGGCAAGCAGGTCCTGGTGAAGTTCCGGGTCAAGGACGTCCGGGTCGGGGACGCCACGACGGCGTCGATCGAGATCAAGACGCTGCTGGGGGAGAAGTACCTCGCGCTCGACCCGAAGGGCGACGGCGCGCAGGAGCCGAACTCGACCATCCCGCAGACCCGCACGCGCACGCCGTTCCAGCTGCAGGACGCCTTCGAGCAGCTGTCGACGACGGTCGGCGACATCGACACGAAACAGCTGGCGGACAGCTTCAACGCGCTTTCCGACAGTCTCAAGGACAGCCCGCAGTACCTGAAGGACACGCTGACCGGCCTGTCGTCCTTGGCGAAGACGGTGTCCTCCCGCGACGCCGACCTGCACACGCTGCTGGCCAACACGAGCCAGGTGTCGAAGACGCTGTCCGACCGCAACGCCCAGCTGCAGCGCGTGATCAGCGACGGCAACCTGCTGCTCACCGAGCTGCAGAACCGCAAGCAGGCCATCAACGCCCTGCTCACCGGCACCCAGCAGCTCTCGCAGCAGCTGACCGGCCTCGTCCAGGACAACCGCGACCAGCTCAAGCCGACGCTGGACAAGCTGGGCAAGGTGACCGACATCCTGCAGCGCAACCAGGGCAACCTCGACAAGAGCCTGCAGCTGATGGCGCCGTTCGCCCGGGTCGGCGCGAACGCCACCGGCAACGGCCGCTGGTTCGAGGGCTACCTGTGCGGGCTCCTGCCGCCGACGATCACCGTGGGCGGCCTGCACATCAACCCCGAAGGCTGCACCCCGCCGATCGCGGCGCCGAACCAGGGGGTGGGCCGCCGATGACCATCCACACCGCCCGCGGCCGCAGCCTGGTGACCTGGCTGGCGTTCGCCTGCATCCTCGCGCTGATCGTCACCGCCGGGCTGTACCTGGTGTTCCGGGCGTCGAACGGCACCAAGCTGTCCGCGTACTTCGGCAAGACCGTCGGGCTGTACGCGGGTTCGTCGGTGCGGGTGCTCGGCGTGCCGGTCGGCGAGGTGACCGACGTGACGCCCGAAGGGGACGCGGTCCGCGTGGACATGCGCGTCGACGACGTGTCGCTGCCCGCCGACGTCGGCGCGGTCGTCGTGGCGCCGAGCCTGGTCAGCGACCGGTACGTCCAGCTGACCCCGGCCTACGACAGCGGTCCCGTGCTCGCATCGGGGACGGTGCTCGCGAAGGACCGCACGGCCACGCCGGTGGAACTGGACGACCTGTATTCGAGCCTGGACAAGCTGTCGACGGCGTTGGGCCCGAACGGCGCCAACAAGGACGGCGCGTTGTCCGGCGTCCTGGACACCGCGGCGAACACGCTGAAGGGCAACGGCGCTTCGCTGAACTCGACGGTCGGGCAGCTGGCCGAGCTCGCGAAGACCCTCGACGGCTCGAAGGACGACCTGTTCTCGACCGTGCAGAACCTCAACTCCTTCACCGGCGCCCTGGCCCAGAGCGACCAGCAGCTCAACGAGTTCTACGGCCGCGTCGCCGACGTCAGCCAGTTCCTCGCCGCCGACTCGTCCGAGGTCGGTGCCGCGTTGCAGTCCCTCGGGGGCGCGCTCGGCGACGTCCAGCAGTTCGTCAACGACAACAAGACGGCCTTGGAGTCCAATGTGGACAAGCTGGCGTCGCTGTCGAAGGTCCTGGTCGACCAGCGTGCCGCGCTCGCCGAGGTGCTCGACATCGCGCCGACCGGCGCCACCAACTTCATCAACTCCTACGACGCGGCGTCGGGCACCATCGCCGTCCGCGACAACCTGAACGAACTGACCAACCCGCCGATCCTCACCGCGTGCCGCCTGATCAGCTCGTTCACGCCCAAGGAAGTCCCCGACACCCTCGGCACCATCTGCAAGCAGCTCGCCCCGGTCCTCGACGGCGCCTTGAAGCTGCCGACCATCCCGCAGGTGCTGAATTCGCTGCAGAACGGGACGCTGCCGCCGTTGCCGCTCCCGCTCGTCGACGTCATGGAACAGCTTTCGGGCGGTGCCAAGTGAAGCGGCTTGCGGGGGTGCTCGCCGGGGTGCTCGTGCTGGCGGCCTGCAGCGACGGCGGGTTCAACGGTCTCTACGGCACGCCGCTACCGGGCGGCGCGGACGTCGGCGACCACCCGTACCACGTCACCGCGCTGTTCACCGACGTGCTCGACCTGGTGCCGCAGTCGAGCGTCAAGGTCAACGACGTCGCGGTCGGGCGGGTCGACAAGATCACGCTGACGCCGGACACGCGCTCGGCGCTGGTGGCGATGACCGTCAACGGCGACATCGCGCTGCCCGCCAACGCGCGCGCCGAGCTGAAGCAGTCTTCGCTGCTGGGGGAGAAGTTCGTCGAACTGAGCGTGCCCACGGCGGAACCCGCGTCGGGGAAGCTCGCCGACGGCGGGCAGATCCCGCTCGGGCGGACCAACCGCAACCCCGAGGTCGAGGAGGTGCTCGGCGCGCTTTCGCTGCTGCTCAACGGCGGCGGCGTCGAGCAGATCCAGAAGATCAGCCACGAGCTCAACGACGCGCTGTCCGGGAACGAGCCGGAGATCCGCGCGCTGCTGTCCCGGGTGGACGAACTGGCCACCCAGCTCGACGGGCACAAAACGGAGATCCTGCGGGCGATCGACGGTCTCGCGAAGCTCTCGAAGACGTTGACCGGCCAGACGCAGAACCTGACGAACGCGCTGGACAACCTCGCGCCGGGCCTGAAGGTCGTCACGGACCAGCGCGACCAGCTCGTGGGCATGCTGAACGCGCTCGACACGCTGTCCGGCGTCGCGGTGGACACCGTGACGAAGAGCCGCGACCAGCTCGTCGCGAACCTCAAGGCCCTGCAGCCGACGTTGACGAAGCTCGGCGAGGCCGGTGCCAACCTGCCGAACGCCTTGCAGATCCTCCTGACGTACCCGTTCCCGGACTACGCGGGCAACGTGATCAAGGGCGACTACGCGAACGTCGAGGCGAACGTGAACCTCGACCTGGACGTGCTGATCTCGAACTTCACGAACTCGTCGCAGCCGCCGATCGCCCTGCCGTCCGGGCAGCCGTCCGCCGTCGCGCCCCCGCTGCCGCTGCCCGACCTGGGCACGGTCCCGCCGGCGGCCGGTCCCGGCCTGCTGAGCGGCCTGCTCGGCCTGATCGGGGGCGGCCGGTGACCCGCAAGATCCGGATCCAGCTGTTCGCGTTCGTCGTCATCGCGGTGGTGTCGGTCGTCTACGCCGGCGGCCGGTACGCGGGGCTGGACCGGCTGTTCGGCAACCGCGGCTACGTCGTCACCGCACAGCTGACCGACTCCGGCGGCATCTTCGTCAACTCCGAGGTCGCCTACCGCGGGGTCACGGTCGGCCGGGTGACCTCGATGACGCTGACCGAGCACGGCGTCGACGTCGCCCTGGACATCGACGCGGGCGCCCCGGACATCCCGGCCGACGCGCACGCGCAGGTGGCCAACCGTTCGGCGGTGGGGGAGCAGTTCATGGACCTGCTGCCGCACCACAACGGCGGCCCGTTCCTCGAGGACGGCTCGGTGATCACGGCGGACAAGACGTCGCTGCCGCCATCGCCGGACACGGTGCTGACCCACCTCGACGACCTGGTCGCGAGCGTGCACCCGGAGTCGCTGCGAACGGTCGTCGACGAGACGTACAACGCGTTCGCGGGCGCCGGGCCGGAACTGCAGCAACTGCTCGACAGCACGGGTTCGCTGACGGCCGTGGCCGCGCAGTACGTGCCGCAGACGCAGGGGCTGCTGGCGAACTCGCGGATCGTGCTGGGCACCCAGGAGCGCCAGGCGGCGAACATCACCGACTTCGCTTCGGGACTGCGGACGATCGCCGGTCAGCTGAAGAAGTCGGATCCGGACCTGCGGCGGGTGATCGCGCAGGCGCCGCAGCTGAGCCGGCAGATCAGCGACGTGCTGGCCGCGTCGGGGACGGACCTGGGCGTCCTGTTCGCCAACCTGCTGACCACGGCGCAGATCACGACGTCCCGGAAGGACTCGATCGAGGAACTGCTGGTTGCTTATCCGATCATCTCGGCGTTCTCGCCGTCGACGTCCCCGGACGGCACCGGGCACCTGGGTGTGGTGTTCAACTTCTTCGACCCGGCTTCGTGCACGAAGGGGTACGAAGGGACGAAGCAGCGTCCGGCGAACGATGAGTCGGAGGCGCCGGTCAACATGAACGCGTACTGCGCCGAGCCGCCCGGGAGCCCGACCGGCGTGCGGGGCGCGCAGAACGCGCCGTACGCGGGGAAGCCGCCCGCGATCCCGGCGGCACCTTCGCAGACTGCTTCTTCCACGCCTGCGCCGTTGCCGGGAATGCTGAGCCTGCTGACCGGGCCGTCCGCGGGCGGACTCGGCCGGTTGCTGGGCGCGCCGTGACACAGCGGCTCCTGGTGGTCCTGGCGGCGTTGTCGATCCTGGCGGCGGCGTTCGCGGGCTGGTCCTGGTGGCGCGCGGCTTCGGACGAGTCCTCGGCCCGCGGCCGTTCGCGCGACGAAGTGCTCGCGGCAGCAGGCCCGGCATTGGTCACGTTGAACACGATCGACTACCGAACGGCGGCGGCGGACGTCGACCGCTGGATAGCGGCGACGACGGGCCAGTACGGGAAGGACCTGTCGGGCGACCGCCAGCTGCAGATCGACCGGGCGGTCACGGCCCGCACGGTCTCGTCGGCATCGCTGGTCCAGGCGGCGGTGACGGAGATCGATCCTGCTCGTGGTTCCGCCCGTCTGTTGGCGGTCCTGGACGTGCGGGTGTCGACGGGCGGAGGCGCGGTTTCGCCGCGTCTCAACCGCCTGACGGTGGACGTCTCCCGCTCCCCGTCCGGCTGGAAGATCGCGGCAGTCCAGGCGGCGGGCTCATGACGCGTGTCCTGGTCTTGGTGGTGGCGCTGGCATTGGGCTGCACGGCGTGGTTCGGCATCGAAGCGGCCTCGCTTTCGCCGGGGGACAACCAGGCTTTGGTGGACGTGCAGGCCACTTCGGACGTTTCGTCTCAGGTGAGCGACGCGGTGAAGGCGGTGTTCTCGTACGACTACGCAAACCTGCCCCGCACCGAACGCGCGGCGGCGGAGGTGTTGACGGGGGATGCGGTCCGGCAGTATTCATCCCAGTTCGCTTCGGCACGAACGCGGGCCACGGCGGAGAAGCTGACCCGGACGACGACGGTCCGGGCGGTGGGGGTGCGCTCGTTGCGAGGGGACTCGGCGCACTTGCTGTTGTTCCTGGACCAGCAAACGGTGGCCCAGGGCGGAGGAGCACCGACGTCCTCGGTGGCCCAGCTCGCGGTGACGGCGAAGCGCGTGGACGGGCGTTGGAAGCTGGCCACCCTGACGGCGCTCTAGGCTCGCGTCCCAATGCCTCACGAGCAGAATGGTCTTGCATGGTGCCAGCCTGCAAGGCGTCCGCAAGCTCAAGGCATCCATCGCGCTCGGTTGGCGTGCGCGCGGCAGCGGTCAATGGTCGCTGCGTTAGGGTCAAGAAGTGATACTCAAAGATGTCCTCGACGTACTTCCGCTGGCCATCTCGGCCGCTGCTCTCTCAGTGGCGGTGGTTTCGATGCGTCGACAGTGGAAGTCTGCGAGAAACGCAAACGCGGTAGCTTCGATCTTGAAGCTATTCGAAGAGTACCGGGCAGATGATCTGAGGGCAGCTCGACGAGCGGTCTTCGCTATGTCGGACTGCGACATGGATCCCGCGCCGCCTTTGCGAGATCTGCCTGACGAGGTCAGAGTCCCGGCTGAACGAGTGGCACAGTATTTTGATCATGTAGGCCTCTTGCTCGGGCATCATCTGGTTCCTGCGAAGCCGATGATCTCGTTCTTCGGGTTCGGGTGTGAGATGTTGTGGAGGAAGTTGGAGCCGTACGTTATTGCCGAGCGGAAGTTAAGGAATGTTAAATACTATCTTGGATACTTTGAAGCTTTCGCTGTACTTTCTGAAAAGACTGGCGCCGATGACCTGAATGGGGAGGTGACAGGCAATTTGAGGTCCGGAAGGGTGTCGCTGGAATGAATCGTTTCAGCGTCGATCAGCTGGCGCTCCCCGTCTAACCGTCCCAAACGGCCGCGCCCTGCCGCAAAACCTCCACATCGGACCCTTCCTCGACCGGCCACAGCTCCACCACGTACCGGTAGTGCTCCCCGAACTCGTGCTCGTTCCACGTCACCGCGGGCGGATCCGCCGGTACGTACGACACCCGCGCCCGGTACAACCCGGGCAGCACCGAAAAGAACTTTTCCTGCGACGGGTAGTCCGAAGGCCCGGAAATCACCAACCGCCCGCTCGGAACCGGAAGGTCCGCTTCCACCACGTGCTCGGCGTCCGGCAAGAGAGCAGGCGCCGAAGGCAGCAGCGTCACCGATGACTCGACCACGTCCGACCGCGCCGTCGCGATCGCCAGACCGCCCGGCTCGGCCCCGATCCGGTGAAGCTCCACCGCGGAAGCAGTCCAGCCGTTGCCCGTCAACCGGGCGGAAGAATCCCGGATGGTGAACTGGCGCTGGTCGGCGTGGACGACGAGATGCACACCAACCACCCTAGCCAGGACCCGCCCCGAAATGGTATCGACGGCGGGTTTAGCGTTGACGGCATGACCACTGCTTCCGTCGACGTCGACACGGCCCGCAGCGACTACGCGGCCCTGGTCGGCCGAGGCCTCTCCCTGGACATCACCCGCGGCAAGCCGTCCCCGCAGCAGCTCGACCTCTCGAACGCGCTGCTCTCCCTCCCGGGCGACGGCACCTTCAAGGCCGAGGACGGTACCGACGTCCGCAACTACGGCGGCCTCAACGGCCTGCCCGAGCTGCGCCGCATCTTCGCCGCCGCGCTGCAGGTGCCCGCCGGGCAGCTGCTCGCCGCCGGCAACTCGAGCCTCGAGCTGATGCACGACGCCGTCGTCCAGGCGCTGCTGAGCAAGCTGCCCGGCGCCGAGCGCCGCTGGGCCGACGAGCCGCAGGTGAAGTTCCTCGCCCCCGTCCCGGGCTACGACCGCCACTTCGCGCTCACCGAGCGCTTCGGCATCGAGCTCGTCCCGGTCGACATGACCGACGAGGGCCCCGACATGGACGCCGTCGAGACGCTGGTCGCCGAGGACCCCACCGTCAAGGGCATCTGGTGCGTCCCCAAGTACAGCAACCCCACCGGGGTCACGTTCAGTGACGACGTCGTGAAGCGGCTCGCCACCATGCGCACCGCGGCGCCGGACTTCCGGATCTTCTGGGACAACGCCTACGCCGTGCACCACCTCACCGACGACGAGCCGGAGCTGGCCGACCTCCTGGCCCTGGCCACCGAGGCCGGCAACGCCGACCGCGTGTTCGTCTTCGGCTCGACCTCGAAGATCACCCTCGCCGGCGCCGGCGTCGGCTTCTTCGGCGCCTCCGAGGCCAACCTCGCCTGGTGGACCGGCAACACCGGCAAGCGCACCATCGGCCCGGACAAGGTCAACCAGCTGCGCCACGCGCACTTCCTGAAGGACGAAGACGGCGTGCGCGCCCACATGCGCAAGCACGCCGAGATCATCGGCCCGAAGTTCGCGGCCGTCGACCGCATCCTCACCGAGGAGCTGGCCGACCTGGCGTCCTGGACCAAGCCGACCGGCGGGTACTTCATCACGCTCACCGTCCCGCAGGGCACCGCGAAGGAGGTCGTGCGGCTGGCGAAGGAAGCCGGGGTCGCGCTGACCCCCGCCGGGGCGACCCACCCGCACGGCAACGACCCGGCCGACGCCGTCATCCGGATCGCGCCGACCTTCCCGAAGCTCGAAGAGGTCGAAGAGGCCGTCCGCGCGCTCGCCGTGTGCGTCCGGCTCGCCGTCGCGCAGCGCGGCTGACCTGGGCAAACGCAAGTCGATCAAAATTTTTCCCGTTTTGACCGAGCCGGGGGACGCCCAGGTACGTATGACCGGTGGGTGAGGTGGACGAACTCGTCACGAGAGGACGTCCCCCGGTGTTCGGAAAACGCTACACAGAGCAGCTGATCGAGCGCAGCGCGGAGAACGCGACCGACCGCCGCCGCTTCCTCAAGGCTGCGGGAGCGGCGGGGCTCGGCGTCGCGGGTGCCGGCGCGCTCGGCACGGCGCTGTCGCTGGGCCTCGGCTCGGCCGGTGCCACCTCGCAGTACGGCGCGCAGGGAGGTGACGCGGGGAAGGAGGCGGCGAGTGACGCCGCGGTGCTGAACTTCGCGCTGAACCTCGAATACCTCGAGGCCAACCTGTACTCCTTCGCCGCGTACGGCTACGGGCTGAACGAGAAGTACGTCAACGGCGTCGGCAACCTCGGCAAAGTCTCCGGCGGGCACGGCGTCAAGTTCAAGAGCGAGCACACCAAGCAGATCGTCCAGGAGATCGCCGGCGACGAGGTCGCCCACGTGAACTTCCTGCGCAAGGCGCTGGACAAGGCCGCCGTCGCGCAGCCGGAGATCGACTTCCAGAACAGCTTCACCGCGGCCATGCAGGCGGCCGGGGTGATCCAGAAGGGTCAGACGTTCGACCCGTTCGGCAGCGAGAACAACTTCCTGCTCGCCGCCTACCTGTTCGAAGACGTCGGCGTGTCGGCCTACAAGGGCGCGGCGCCGCTGGTGAACAACAAGACGTTCCTCGACGCGGCCGCGGGCATCCTGGCCGTCGAGGCCTACCACGCCGGGATCATCCGATCCGCCCTGTTCGAGCGGGGCCTCGGCGACGTCACGAACAAGATGTCCGACGCCCGCGACAGCCTCGACGGCAAGGCCGACGACGACGAAGGCGTCATCAAGAACGGCAAGGCGAACCTCGTCCCGGCCGACGCCAACGGCATCGCGTTCGGGCGCTCCGCCGAGCGCGTGCTCAACATCGCGTACCTCAACCCGGACAAGGTGTCCTCGGGCGGCTTCTACCCGCGCGGCCTGAACGGCGACATCGCCACCAGCGGTGCGAAGGAGAAGTAGGCACCGCGTGCCGCCGTCACGGTAACGTCAACGGCGGCGGCACGCGGAGTCGACGGGGGGACGCGAAGTGCGGGTACTGGTCGCGGGTGGCGGGATCTCGGGCACGGTCACGGCGATGGCGCTGAAGCTCGCCGGGCACGAGCCGATCGTGTACGAGGCCTACCCCGCCGGTGGGGACGACATCGGCGCGTTCCTCACGATCATGCACAACGGCATGGACGCCCTGCGCGCGATCGGCGCCGACCGGCCGGTGATCGACGCCTCCTTCGCGGCGTACGGCGTCGAGCTCGTCGCCCCGAACGGGGAGACCGTGGGGCGGCGCGAGTTCGACACCGAAGGCCTCGACGGGCCGCGCACCCTGACCCGCGCCACGCTCTACCGCGTCCTGCAGGACGAGGCCACGCGCCGCGGGGTCCCGCTGGAGCGCGGTCGCCGCCTGGTGAGCGCCCGGTCCGGCTCGGGCGGGATCACGGCGGAGTTCGCCGACGGCACCACCGCGACCGGCGACGTCCTCGTCGGCGCGGACGGCCTCCGCTCGGTCGTCCGGCGGCTGATCGACCCGGCCGCCGACGAGCCCCGCTACACCGGGCTGACCGTCGTCTACGGCTACACGCGGGCGGGCGGGCTGCCCGCCGCGCCGGGGATCTACCGGATGGTCCGCGGCAGCCGGGCCGCCTTCGGGTTCACCACGGACACCGGCGGCGCCACGTTCTGGTTCGCCCGCATCCCGGACGCCGAGCGGCCGCGCGAGGAGATCGCGGCGGTCACCCCGGCGGGCTGGCGCGAGTTCGCCCACGCGGCCTTCGACGGCGATCCGTTGCCGTGTGCGGACATCGTCGCGGCCACCGGGGACGAGGTCTTCGGCGGGCACTCGTACGACGTCCCGGAGACCCGCGTCTGGTCGACGCCCGAGATGGTCCTGACGGGCGACGCCGCCCACGCCGCGTCCCCGGCCGCGGGCCAGGGCGCGTCGATGGCCCTGGAGGACAGCGTCGTGCTGGCGCAGTGCCTGCGCGACCTCCCGGACCCGGCCGCGGCTTTCGCCGCGTACGAGGGGTTGAGGCGGGAGCGCGTCGAGAAGCTGGTGAAGGCGAGCGCGGGTGGCGACGTCGGCGAGGAGCGCGGCTGGCTGTACTCGCACCACATCGACTGGGACGCGAAGATCACCGTTTAGCGCCGCAGGAATCGCGGACGACCAGTTTCGTCGGCAGCAGCACCGGTTCCGGGGTCGTCGCGTTCTCGAGCATCGCCAGGAGCGCCCCCGCCGCCGCCGTGCCGAAGCCCGGTTTGTCCTGGGCCACCGTCGTCAGGGCCGGGTCGACCAGGGACGCCACCTCGATGTCGTCGAAGCCGACCACGGCCAGGTCCGCCGGCACCCTCAGCCCGGCCGCGCGGGCCGCCAGCAGGGCACCCACCGCCATCTCGTCGCTGGCCGCGAACACCGCCGTCGGCGGCTCCTTGCGGGCGAGCAGCCGGCGCATGCCGACGAAGCCGCTCTCGCGGTAGAAGTCACCTCCGACCACGAGATCCTCCGACGCCGGGAGGCCGGCTTCGGCCAGCCCGCGCCGGTAGCCCTCGGTGCGCGCGGTCGCCGGCGCGTTGCCGCGGGGGCCGGTGATCGTCGCGATCCGGCGGTGGCCGAGGGCGGCCAGGTGGCGGACCGCTTCCGCCGCGCCTCCGGCGTTGTCCGACGTCACGTGCGTGGCCCGCGGCCCGGACAGGGCGACGTCCAGCGCGACGCACGGCAGCCCGGACTGGGCGAACGCGGTGAACGCGTCGGCGTCGGTCCCGCTGTCGATGAGCACCAGCCCGGCCAGGTGGTGTCTTCGGGTCATGCTCACGTAGCCGATCGGGTCGGCCAGTGACACGCCGGGGTGGCGGTCGCGGGCGTCGTCGCTCGTCGCGAGCAGCAGCAGGTGGTAGCCGTGCGAACTCAGCGCGGATTTGAGGCCCAGCAACAGGTCCTGCAGGAACGGGTGCCGCCAGCCGGGCCGCCGGTGGTCGGTGTCCCAGACCAGCCCGACCATCGCCGACTGCTGCCGCGACAGCGCGCGCGCCGACTCGTTCGGCGAGAAATCGAGGTCCCGCGCCACGCGTTCGACGCGTTCGCGCGTGGTCGCGCTGACCGTGGCCGGGCGGTTGAACACCCGCGACACGGTGGCGACGGAAACCCCGCAGAGCTGCGCGACCTCGCGGGCAGTGACCATGTCGATCTCCGTTCTTGTAACCGGTTACATCTGTAGCACACGACGTCTGGCAGCGTAAACGCCAGCCCTGGTTATCATTTCGTTACTTGACGAAAGGGTGTTGGGAGCGCTCTCATGGGTC
The DNA here is from genome assembly GCF_053586895.1 of Amycolatopsis sp. NPDC003731. Classification (NCBI taxonomy): domain Bacteria; kingdom Bacillati; phylum Actinomycetota; class Actinomycetes; order Pseudonocardiales; family Pseudonocardiaceae; genus Amycolatopsis; species Amycolatopsis sp. NPDC003731. The sequence continues at coordinate 24,955 of NZ_JBSFNC010000072.1, forward strand.
CCGCGTTTTCCGACCGGCCCGCAGAACAACGGAGATCTCATGCGCCCGAAAACGAGAAACCGCCGGATCCGCCTGCTCGCCGGGGTGGGTGCCGCCCTGGTCGCGCTCACCGCGGTGAGCGCGTGCGGCGACAGCGGCGCCGCCGGTGGCAAGGTCAAGCTGAGCCTCGGCCTGTTCGGCAACTTCGGCTACACCGACCTGATCAAGGAGTACCAGGCGGCGCACCCGGACATCGAGATCACCGAGCGGACCGCCGCCTACTCCGACCACCACAAGAACCTCGCCGCGCACCTGGCCACCGGCGCCGGCGCCGCGGACATCGAGGCCATCGACACCGGCTACGTCGCCCAGTTCAAGGCGACGCCGGACAAGTTCGTCGACCTCAACACCGTCGGCGGGGACAAGCTCAAGGACCGCTGGCTCGGCTGGAAGTGGGCCGCGTCGCTGGGCAAGGGCGGGCAGCAGATCGGCTACGGCACCGACGTCGGCGGCCTGGCCATCTGCTACCGCCGTGACATGTTCAAGACCGCCGGGCTGCCCGAGGACCGCGACGCCGTCTCCGCGCTCTGGCCGACCTGGCAGGCGTTCTTCGAGACGGGCAAGCGCTTCCAGGCCCAGGCACCCCAGGGCGTCAAGTTCATGGACGGCGGCCCGACCGTGCTCAACGCCATCGTCGGCCAGGCCCCGCAGGGCTACTACGACCAGAACGACCAGATCATCGTGGGCAGCAACCCGGCGCTGCGCCAGGGCTGGGACCTCGTGGTCGACGCGGTCAAGGCGAACCTGAGCGCCGGCCTGCTCTACAGCACGCCGCAGTGGAACACCGGCTTCACCCAGGGCCAGTTCGCGACCGTCACCTGCCCGGCGTGGATGATGACCAAGATCAAGGACCAGGCGCCGGACACCGCGGGCAAGTGGGACGTCGCGGCCGTGCCGGGTGGCGGCGGCAACTGGGGCGGCTCGTACCTGACCGTGCCCAAGCAGGGCAAGCACACCAAGGAAGCGGCCGACCTCGCCGCCTGGCTGACCGCGCCCGAGCAGCAGGCGAAGGTGTTCACCAGCAAGGGGCTGCTGCCCTCGGTGCCGTCGCTCTACGACGACCCGAAGATCACCGGCTACACCAATGCCTTCTTCAACAACGCACCCGTGGGCAAGGTCTTCACCGACGCCGCGAAGAAGCTGAACCCGCAGTACCAGGGCCCGAAGGCCGGTGACGTGCAGACCGAGTTCGGCAACGCGATGCAGCGCGTCGAGCAGGGCAAGCAGGACGGCCCGGCGGCGTGGCAGCAGCTGGTCGGTGACGTCGCGAAGATCAAGTAATGGCACTCACCTTCGCCGAGCGGCGGCAGAAGTGGGACGTCAAGCTGTCGCCGTTCGGCTTCATCAGCCCGTACTTCCTCATCTTCGGCGTCTTCGGGCTGTTCCCGCTGGTGTACACGGCAGTCGTGTCGCTGCAGAAGCGGAACCTGATCGACGCCGAGGGTGCGCAGTTCATCGGGTTCGGCAACTACGAGCAGCTGCTGTTCCACGACCCGTACTTCTGGAACTCGATGGGGAACACGGTCAGCCTGTGGCTGCTGACCACGATCCCGCAGATCCTGTTCGCGCTGGGCATCGCGCACCTGCTCAACCGGCGGCTGCGCGGGCGGATGTTCTTCCGGATGGGGATGATCCTGCCGAACATCACCTCGGTGGCGGCGGTGACGATCATCTTCGCGCAGCTGTTCGGCCGGGACTTCGGCCTGGTCAACTGGGTGCTGAGCTGGTTCGGTGCCGGTCAGGTCGACTGGCAGGCCGGCACGGCCAGCTCGCACACGGCCATCGCGGCGATGGTCGTGTGGCGCTGGACCGGCTACCACGCGCTGATCTTCCTGGCGTCGATGCAGGCGATCCCGTCGAGCATGTACGAGGCCGCCACCCTCGACGGGGCCAAGGGGTGGCAGCAGTTCTGGCGGATCACCGTGCCGCTGCTGCGGCCGCAGATCATCTTCTCGACGGTGATCGCGACGACCGGGAACATGCGGCTGCTGGCCGAGCCGCTGCTGTTCAACCCGGGCACGGCGGCCGCCACCGGCGGCTCGGACCGGCAGTTCCAGACCGCCGCGCTCTACCTCTACGAACAGGGCTTCGCCAAGTACGACTTCGGCTACAGCTCGGCGATCGCGCTGATCCTGGCCGTGGCCACGATGCTCGTCGCGGGCCTGTCGTACCTGGTGACCCGGCGGATATCGACGGACTGAGGAGCGACATGACCACCGTGCTGACCCCGGCGGCCTCCGCGCCGCCGGCCGCCTCACCCGGGCGGCTGCGGCGGATCTCCAGGCGGGTCGCGAGCCCGTGGACCTACGCCGCGCTGATCGCGATCCTGGCCGGCTCGGCGTTCCCGGTCTACTGGTCGTTCGTCGTCTCCTCGCAGACGACGGAGGCGGTCGGGAAGGTGCCGCCGGTCCTGGTGCCGGGCGGGCACCTGTTCGAGAACATCGCCCGCGTCTTCGACGAGACGGACTTCGCGCTGGCGCTCGGCAACTCGCTCATCGTCGCGGGCACGATCACCGTGTCGGTGGTGCTGTTTTCGACGCTGGCCGGCTTCGCCTTCGCCAAGATGCGCTTCCGCGGGCGGACGGCGCTGCTGCTCGTCGTGGTCGCCACCCAGGCGATCCCGACCGAGCTCGGCGTCGTCCCGCTGTACATGATGATGGCCGACTTCGGGTGGGCCGGGCAGCTGCAGGCGGTGATCGTGCCCGGCCTGGTCACCGCGTTCGGCGTGTTCTTCATGCGCCAGTACTTCGAACGCGCGTTGCCGCTGGAGCTGCTGGAGGCCGGCCGGATGGACGGCTGCGGCTCGCTGCGGCTGTTCTGGCACGTGGCCCTGCCGGCCGCCCGCCCGGCCGCGGCGGTGCTCGGGCTGTTCACCTTCATGCAGGCCTGGAACGACTTCTTCTGGCCGCTGGTGGTGCTGGTGCCGGAGAACCCGACCGTCCAAACCGCACTGTCCACACTGGCCAGTGGCTACACCGCCGACTACACGCTCGTGCTCACCGCCGCCACCATCGGCACCGTCCCCGTCCTGATCGTGTTCCTGCTGTTCGGCCGCCAGATCGTCGGCGGCATCATGCAGGGCGCGCTCAAGGGCTGACCCCTCCGGAGTTGACCGTGACCAGCAGTGACGACCGGGGCTTCGCCCCGGGCCGGGGGCTTCGCCACCCGGACCCCCGAAATGAGAGGTTCCCGCCCGCCTTCCGCTGGGGCGTCGCGACTTCGGCGTTCCAGATCGAGGGCGCCACGACCGCCGACGGCCGTGGACCGTCCATCTGGGACACGTTCGCGGCGGTCCCCGGCGCGGTGGCCGGCGGCCACACCGGAGAACCGGCGGCCGACCACTACCACCGCTGGGAGGCGGACCTCGACCTGCTCGCCGAGCTGGGCGTCGACAGCTACCGGTTTTCGGTGTCCTGGCCCCGGATCCAGCCGTCCGGCCGGGGTGCGCCGGAACGCCGGGGCCTGGCCTTCTACCGGCGGCTGGTGGAAGGCCTGCGGGAGCGGGGGATCGAGCCGTTCCTGACGCTCTACCACTGGGACCTGCCCCAGGCCCTGGAGGACGAGGGCGGCTGGCGGTCCCGCGACACGGCGTACCGGTTCGCCGAGTACGCGGCGCTGGTGCACCAGGAACTGGGCGACGTCGTCGACTTCTGGACGACGCTGAACGAGCCGTACCCGTGCGCGGTGGCCGGGTACGGCGAAGGCCGCCACGCGCCGGGGGCGCGGGAGGGACACGGCGCGCTGGCGGCCGCCCACCACCTGCTGCTCGGGCACGGCCTGGCGGTCCGGGCGATGTGCGAGCGGGCGGCGCTGCCCCACCAGTTCGGCATCGTCCTCAACCAGTCACCGGCGGTCCCGGTGACGGACTCGCCGGCGGACACGGCGGCGGCGGCCCGGCAGGACACGTTGCTGCGCAGGCAGTTCACCGACCCCCTGTTCGGCGGCCGCTACGCCCCGGGCCTGACGGCGATGTTCGACGGCGTCTCGGACTTCTCGTTCCGCCGCGAAGAGGACTTGGAGATCATCGCGGCGCCCCTGGACTACCTGGGCGTGAACTACTACTACCGGGTGCACGTGGCGGACGCCCCCCACCGCGAGCCGGACCCGGCACTGCGAACGGTGGCGGACATCGGCGTGGACACCACCCGCCTGCCGGACGTCCCGCGCACGGGCATGGGCTGGCCGGTCGAGCCGGAGGGCCTGACGGAAGCCCTGGTCGGCCTGCACAACCGCTACCCGGGCCTGCCACCGGTGTATGTCACGGAGAACGGGTGCGTGTACGCGGACCGGAGCGACTTCGCGGATTACGAACGAATCAGCTTCCTGAGCGAGCACATCGAGGCGGCCCGCACCGCGGCGGCGGCGGGAGTGGACCTGCGCGGCTACTTCTGCTGGTCGCTGCTGGACAACTTCGAGTGGGCCCACGGCTACAAGCACCGGTTCGGCTTGGTCCACGTGGACTACGAGACGCAAGCGCGCACACCGAGGTCGAGTTACCGCTGGTACCGCGACTTCATCGCGGCCCAGCACACGCCGTAGCACGCGGGGGAGCGCCGGCCGGTAACATCCGGGCCCATCAGGGGGAAGGTGGGTGCGTGGAGCAGCAGTCGGCGAGCCCGGACACGGCCGGGCAGTGGGTGTGCAAGGCCTGTGTGAACGACTACGCCTTGGCGGACAGCATCGCGGCGGCGGCCGAAGCCGCTGAGGTGTGCAGCTTCTGCGGGAACTCTGTCGCCGCGCCCCTGGAGGTGCTGGTCGAAGCCTTCGAGAAGGGGATCTCGAACGAGTACGGCAACCTCGACGACGAAGCCGTTCCCTACGACTCGGCCGAGGGCGGCTACCAGTTCGTCGAACCCAAGGACACCTGGGACATCGTCGAGGAATTCGGCGACCGGTTCATCGGTCCCGGATTGGCCGAAGCCGTCCGGGATGGCATTCCCTTCGTCTTCTGGGCCGAAAAGGATTGGGCCCGTCGCCGACGGGACGAAGTGCTTCGCGACAGTTGGACGCGATTCAGCGACGCGGTCACGTTCGAAACCCGTTACGTCTTCTGGCTGCGACGGTCCGCGGAGGACGAAGACGCGGAACTTTCCGGCGAGGTGCCGGCCGGACGGATCCTCGACCACGTCGGAGCCTTGATCGACACGGCCGGGTTGGTGCGGACCCTCCCCGCGGGAACCCGGTTCTGGCGCGCCCGCGCGCACGACGAGCGAGGCGAGTGGACCAGCCGGGACCTGGGCACCATCCCGGCGAAGCTCGCCCGGCAGGCGAACCGGATGAGCCCGGCGGGCATCCCGCTGTTCTACGGTGCCGAAGAAGAGCGGACGGCGATCGCCGAGGTCTCGCAGCTGGACGCGGGGTTCGCCCGGGTGACCGTCGGCCAGTTCGAGGTCTCCGCCCCGTGCCGGGTGGTCGACTTCACCCGGCTCCCGGAGGTCCCGAGCGAGTTCGATCCCCTCTGGGGAGGACGCTGGCGCGAGTTCCGCTTCCTGCACGAATTCGTCGCACGGATCAGCCAGCCGGTCGGCAAGGGCATGGAGCAGATCGAGTACGTGCCGACGCAGATCGTCACCGAATACCTCCTCAAGATCTTCCGTGCCGGGGAGGTCGACGGAATCCTGTTCAGGTCGGCCGTCAACGGGTTGGCCGACGTGGTCCTCGACGTGCCGAACGAGCGGTGCTTCGATCAGCTCCCCGGCGAGCAGCCGCAGAAGCTGAGCCTGCGGCTGGTCGAGGGTTCGATGCGGACCACCGACCGGTGAGCGGGCTTCCGGTCGGGGGAGAGCCGCCGTGCCACTGATCGGACCGCTTTCGGCTCAGCTGCAGAGCGCCATCGTGGCGGGGCTGGTCGCCATCCTGGTCGCCGTGCTCGCGGAGGTGTTCCGCCGCCTCGCGGCGCGCCGGGAGACCAAGGCCGCTTCCAAGCTGACGTACGAAAACTACGCGAACCCGCTCGCCGTCAGCGCCGCGGATCTCTTCTACCGGATGCGGGAGATCTTCGACCCGGACGGAAGCGGGTTCTTCCTGTCGGGTGAGGTCCATGTGACGACGTTCGAGCGCTACAAGGTGCTCAGCACGTTGTACCGGATGGCCGGCCTGCTCGCCTGGATCCGGGCTCTGCGCCGAGAACTGCTGCTCCTGCAGCCCAAAGTCGCCCGGAAGAAGGAACTCGAAGCGGCGTTGAACGCCTTCAGCGAGGCATTGGCCGAAGGAGGGCACATCGAGACGACGCGCCTGAGCGGCCTGGCCGAGGTCTGGGGCCTCGGCCCGGGTGCGGGCGAATCCTCCCGGCGGGCGGGCATCCAGGTGGACCACGAGCTGAAGAAGGCTTTGCACGCCGGGACAGCCGCGAAGTTCCGCGACCTCGACGAGGCCGCGCAGCTCGATGCCCTCGAACGGATCCACGCTGTGGTGGCGGCGGCAGCCGGCGCCGATGCGCTGGACGGAGCCGGACTCGTCGGCAGCCGGTCGCGTGCCGCGGGCATCCTCTCCGTCCGGGAAGCCTGGATCTACCGGGACTGGCAGGCCGCGATCGGCGATGTCCTGCTGCGCGAGACGTCCTCCGGCCCGCGCCGGTTCCAGGTGCTCGGCTACCGGGACTTCGAGACCCTGGTGGAGGAAGGCGAAGAAGCCGATCGCCGGTGGCTGCGGCGGCTCTACTCCGTCATCGACGATGTCGACGTCCACGCCGACCGCACTTCGGATGCCCGGATCGGTCAGCTCCACGCGGTGTACGTCGCGACCGCCGGAATTATCAAGGCGCTCAGCGCGGCCGGCGGGAGGAGGTCACCGATCGGCGGTGACCTCCTCGCCTGCGCCAAAGCCGTCGTCCGCGAATCGGCCGGCTGAGCGCGTCAGCTCACTTCTTGTACAGGCCCTCGATGTCGTTCGCGTAGTTCTTCGAAACCACGTTCCGCTTCAGCTTCAGGCTCGGCGTGATCTCGCCACCGGCCTCGGTGAAGTCGTTCGCCAGCACGGTGAACTTCTTGATCGCCTCGGCCTTGGACACCGATTTGTTCGCCTCGTCCACCGCGGCCTGGATCTCCGCGAGCAGGTCCGGGTCCGCGGCCAGGTCCGCCACCGAAGCGCCGGCCGGCTTGCCGTGCTGGGACTTCCACGACGGGAAGTACTCCTCGTCCACCGTGACCAGGGCCGCGATGAACGGGCGCTGGTCGCCGACCACCATCGCCTGGCTGACCAGCGGGCACGCCTTGATCGTGTCCTCGAGGCCGGACGGGGCGACGTTCTTGCCGCCCGCCGTCACGATGATCTCCTTCTTGCGGCCGGTGATCTTGAGGAAGCCGTCCGCGTCCAGCTCGCCCAGGTCGCCCGTGTGGAACCAGCCGTCGGTGAGCGCTTCCTTGGTGGCCTGCGGGTTGTTGTAGTAGGCCCGGAACACGACGTCGCCCTTGAGCAGCACTTCGCCGTCGCCGGCGATGCGGACCGACGTGCCGTTCACCGGCTTGCCGACCGTGCCCACCCGGAACGCCGTCTGCGTGTTGACGTTCGCCGCCGCGGACGTCTCGGTCAGGCCGTAGCCCTCGAACACCGGGACGCCGATGCCGCGGAAGAAGTGTGCCAGGCGCGCTCCCAGCGGGGCGCCGCCGGACACCGCCGCCACACAGCGGCCACCGAGGGCCGCGCGCAGCTTGCCGTAGACCAGCTTGTCGAACGCCAGGTGCTTCAGCTTCAGCCCGAGCCCGGCCCCGCCGGAGTCCTGGGCCTCGCTGTAGGCGACCGCGGTGGCCTCGGCGGCGTCGAAGATCTTGCCCTTGCCCTCGCTGTGCGCTTTCTGCTTCGCCGAGTTGTAGACCTTCTCGAACACGCGCGGCACCGCGACGGCGAACGTCGGCCGGAACGTGCCCAGGTCGGCGACCAGGTTCTTGACGTCCGGGGTGTGCCCGAGGGTGACGCGGGCGGTCAGCGCGGTGACGGCGATCGCGCGGGCCAGCACGTGGGCCAGCGGCAGGAACACCAGCAGCGAGTTGCCCTGCTCCATCAGCTGCGGGAACGCCTCGATGTCGGCGCGGATCTCGGCCAGCAGGTTGCGGTGGGTCAGCTCGACGCCCTTGGGGCGGCCGGTGGTGCCCGAGGTGTAGACGATGGTGGCCAGCTCGTCCGCGGTCACCTCGCGGCGGCGGTCGTGCAGCTCGTCGTCCGAGAGCGACGCGCCCAGGGCCGACAGCTCTTCGACGGCGGGGGAGTCGCCCTCGATCTGCCAGGTGTTGGCCAGCTCGGTGAGCCGGTCCCGGACCTCGTCGACCGCCGCGGCGTGGGCGTTCGTCTCGACGAAGACGCCCTTCGCGGCCGAGTCGGAGAGGATCCAGTGCACCTGCTCCGGAGAGGACGTGTCGTAGATGGGCACGGTGACCGCGCCGGCCGCCCAGATCGCGAAGTCGATCAGCGTCCACTCGTAGCGGGTCTTCGACATGATCGCGACGCGGTCGCCGCGGCCGATCCCGGCCTTGGCCATGCCCTTGGCCACGGCCAGCACCTCGGCCGCGAACTCCTTGGCGGTCACGTCCAGCCAGCTGCCCTCGACCTGGCGGCGGAAGCTCACCACGTCGGAGAACCGCTCGGCGTTCGCCCAGACGACGTCGGACATGTTTTCGTCGTCGGCCACCGGCTTGCCGGCGGGAGCGCTGTATTCGCGCACGTGGACCTCCGTGTTCAACGCGTGCGGCAGGTGACACCGCTGTTACCCGCCAGTCAACTTAGCGTGGTGAGCACCTTAAGACCATGCTGATCGCCGCCGCGAGGCGAGGCCGTGACATTCTTCGCACGTGAACGCGCCACCCTCACTCGACATCGTCGACGAGACGTTCCTCGCCGTTCCGCCGGCCACCGTGGCCGCGGTCTTCGCCGAGCCGGCCTCCTGGCGGCGCTACTGGCCCGACCTGGTCCTCGAGGTCTACACCGACCGGGGCGACAAGGGCCTGCGCTGGACCGTGACGGGTGCCCTCGTCGGTACCATGGAGGTCTGGCTCGAGCCGGTGCTCGACGGCACCCTGCTGCACTACTTCCTGCGGGCGACCCCCGCCGACGCGGCCGGGGCGCCCCGTGCGCTGGCGCCACGCGACCTGCGGCGGGAGTTCGACCGGCGGGCCCGCGCGGCCAAGGCGATCGCGCTCGAGCTCAAGGAGATCCTGGAGGACGGCCGCGAGCCCGGCGTCCCTCCGCGCGGCGAGAACTAGGGGAGCACGGGTGCGGGTACACGTCGTCTCGGACGTGCACGGCAACGCCGACGCGCTCAAGCGCGCCGGGGACGGGGCCGACGCCCTGGTCGTGCTCGGCGACCTGATCGACTTCGTCGACTACCACGACCACGAAAAAGGCATCATGGGCGCCCTGTTCGGCGCGGAGAAGGTCGGCGAGTTCGCCCGCCTGCGCCGCGAGGGCACCCGTGACGAAACCGTTGCCTTCTCGCGCACGCTCTGGGCGACCCTCGACGACCCGGGCGCCGCGGTCGACGAAGCCGTCCGCGCCCAGTACGCGACGCTGTTCGCGGCGATGACCGCGCCCACCTACGCCACCCCCGGCAACGTCGACACCCCGGCGCTGTGGCCGGAGTTCACCGGCGAGGGCGTGCACGTGCTCGACGGCGAAGTGGCCGAGATCGGCGGCCTGCGGTTCGGGTTCGTCGGCGGCGCGCTGCTGCCCGACGGCGTCGTCCCGCGGCCCCGCAAAGGCGCCGCCTGGCGTCCCTACCTGCGGGTTCGCGAGGACTACGACGCGAGCGTCGCCGCGCTCACCGACGTCGACGTCCTCTGCACGCACGGTCCGCCGGCCCTGCCGGAGCTGACCTACGACGTCGTGGCGCGCCGCAGCGAGATCGGCTCGACGGCGCTGCTGGCGCTGATCCGGGCCCAGCGGCCGCGCTGGTCGGTGTTCGGGCACGTACACCAGCCCCTGGCCGCCCGCGCCCGGGTCGGCCTGACCGAGTGCCGTAACGTGGGTCACTTCAAGGAGACCGGGCAGCCCTACGTGCTGCGCTGGTGACCAACCGCGGCGGCTACGCTTCGACCCATGGCCGAGCAGTCCACACAGTCCATCGAGGTCGACGCCGAGCCCAGCCGGGTGATGGCCGTGATCGCCGACTTCCCCGCGTACCCGGAATGGGCCAAGGCCGTCCGGCAGACCGAGGTCCTCGACACCGACGGCGAGGGCCGGGCCAAGCAGGTCAAGCTGACCTTGGACGCGGGCCCGATCAAGGACGTCTACACCCTCGAGTACGACTGGGACGACGACGGCCTCGGCGTCAGCTGGCACCTGGTCAAGGGCCAGATGCAAAAGGCGCAGAACGGCCGCTACGCGCTGGCCGACCTCGGCGGCCGGACGCGGGTCACCTACACGCTGTCGGTCGAGCTGGCGTTGCCGATGATCGGCCTGCTGCGCCGCAAGGCCGAGAAGATGGTCATGGACACCGCGCTGAAGGAGCTGAAGAAGCGGGCCGAGGGCTAGCGTGCGGATCCTGCTGTGCACCGGCAAGGGGGGTGTCGGGAAGACCACGCTGGCCGCGGCCACCGGCGCCGCCCTCGCCGCCCGCGGCAGGAAGACCCTCGTCGTGTCCACCGACCCGGCGCACTCGCTGGGTGACGCCTTCGCACGTCCCCTCGGCGCCGAACCGTCCGAAGTGGACTCGCTGCTGTCCGGCGTGCAGGTCGATTCGCGCACCTTGGTGGACGCCACCTGGGAAGGGCTGCGCGGCGAGCTGCGGGCGGTGCTGGCCGGCGCGGGGCTCGACACGCTGGACGCCGAAGAGCTCACCGTGCTGCCCGGGGTCGACGAGCTGCTCGCCCTCACGGAGGTCCGGCGGCTGGCCGAGGACGGGCCGTGGGAGACCGTCGTCGTCGACTGCGGGCCGACGGCCGAGACGCTGCGGCTGCTCGCCCTCCCCGAAGCCGTCTCCGGCTACCTGACCCGCGTGTTCGGACGCCGCGTCAGCGAGCCGATCCGACGGCTCGGTGCCCACCTCGACGGCCTGCGCGCCCTGCTCACCGATCCGTCGGTGACGACCGTCCGGCTGGTCCTCACGCCGGAGCGGGTGGTCGTCGCCGAGGCGCGGCGCACGCTCAGCTCCCTGGCCCTGCGCGGCATCGCCGTCGACGGCCTGATCGCCAACCGGCTGATGCCCGCGCCCGGCATCTGGCGCGGCGGCGCCGCGTCCTGGCTGCGCACGCGCCGGACGCAGCAGGACGCCGTGCTCGCCGAGCTCGCCGCGGCCGGGATCGCGCCGATCGCCCGCGTGGAGCACCGCGCCGTCGAGCCGGTCGGGCTGCCCGCGCTGCTGGAGATCGCCGCCGAGCTCTACCGCGGCGAAGACCCCCTCGCGGGCAACGGCACGCCCGTCACCCCGCTGCTGCGCGTGCGTCCCGCCACCGGCGGGTACACCCTGCGCGTCGCGATCCCGCTCGCGCGGGACGCCGAGGTCGACCTCGCCCGCGTCGACGACGACCTGGCGATCACCGTGGACGGCTTCCGCAGGCTCATCGCCCTGCCGGAGCCGCTGCGGCCGTGCCGGATCACCGGCGCGGAATCCGACGCCGACGGCCTGGTCGTGCACCTGGCCGGGAACCGGGGACGCGGGTGAGCGAAGAGGAACACGGGCCGCGGCTGGCGGAGGAGATCCGCCTGCTCGCCGAGATGGTCGCGGAGAAGGCGGCGCCGTGGCTCGAAGGGGTGCTCGCGGCCGGACACGGCAGTTTTCCGGGGGGTCCGGGTGGCGGAGCCCCCGGCCCCGGTGATCACGCCACCCCTGACGAGGCGAAACCGGCCGGTTCGGCGTGCGGCTGGTGCCCGCTGTGTGCGATCGTCGCGGTGGTGCGGGGGGAACGGCCCGAGCTGGTCGCGCGGCTGGCCGAGCAGCTCGCGCAGCTGGTCGCCCTGCTGCGCGCGGTGCTCGCGGACCGCTGGGAGCCGCAAGAAGGCGTGCACGTGCCCGGGTTCCGGCCCGCGCCGCGGCCCGCGGACCCGCGGACCTCGCCGCGGGTGCAGCACATCGCCGTCCGCCGGCGCGACGAGTGGGAGAGCTGAGTGCGGACGATAGGGGTGGACGTCGGCGGGACGAGCATCCGGGCCGGCGTGGTGGACGAACGCGGCTCCCTGCTCGACACGGCCAGGGTCGCGACGCCGACCGAGGAGGGCGCCCTCGAGGACGCCATCGCCGGCGTCGTCGAGGACCTGCGCAACCGCCACGACGTGGCCGGGGTCGGGCTGGCGGTGGCCGGCTTCGTGGCCCGCGACCGCCGATCGGTGATGTTCGCGCCGCACCTGGCCTGGCGCGGCGCCCCGGTCGCGGACCGGATCGAGAAGCGCGTCGGCCTGCCGGTGCTGCTGGAGCACGACGTCAATTCGGCGATCGTGGGCGAGCACCGCTTCGGCGCGGCCCGCGGCGCCCAGGTGGCGGCGCTGGTGGCCCTGGGAACGGGCATCGGCGCGGGGTTGTTGCTGGACGGCAAGCTGTACCGGGGCGCGTACGGCGTGGCGCCGGAGCTGGGCCACCTGACGGTGGTCCGCGGCGGGCGGCCGTGCCCGTGCGGCAAGTACGGCTGCTGGGAGCGGTACTGCAGCGGAACGGCCCTGGCGGCGACGGCGGTGGAGCTCCTGGCCCGGCACCCGGGCCGCTCGACGGTGCTGGCCCCCCAGGTGGCGGGCGACCCGGGTTCGGTGACGGGCCGCCGGGTGGCCGGAGCGGCCCGCGACGGCGACCCGATCGCCCAGCTGGCGATGGCCGAGCTGGCCAAGTGGCTCGGCGAGGGCCTGGCCCTGGTGGCGGACGTGTTCGACCCGGAGATCATCGTGATCGGCGGGGGAGTGTCGGAGTCGGCGCCGTTGTTCCTGGACGAGGCCCGCGAGCACTACGCGGGCACGATCACGGGGGCGCGGCACCGCCCGCTGGCCCGGATCAGGACGGCCCACCTGGGTGACGACACGGCGATCGTCGGAGCGGCCGCGCTGGCCCTGGAGGCGGCGAAGACCCCGGTCTGATCTTGTGGACGGCGACCGCTGCGGGCGCTCTGCTCGCGCGGAACTGTCGGTGGTCCCCGGTAGCGTGGAAGTCGGGGGGCGGGCCCGCGGGGGATGGCGCGGCAGCATGACGTGGCGGGCGGTGCGCTCGATCAGGGTGCCGATGGCGACCGGTCGTGCTCGGGCCGGGCGGCGGCCCGCTCGTGGGCGGCGTGGGGCTGGCCGGTCCCGCCGCGGTGCAGCTCCCGGATGATCGTCGGCACCGGACCCCTGGAGGGTGTGGCGGGCCCGTGTCACCCGTCCCCCGATCGGGTACCCGATAGCCGGCCCGGGGAGGGAGCGCGCATGCCGGGGGACGTGTGGATCGGGATCGGAGGCGCGGCGCTGATGGCGGCCGGCGTCCTGCTGCGGCGGAAGGTGCGCGGCCGGCGGGCGAAGCTGCTCCCGGCCGGGCTGGTGATCTTCGGCTGGATGCTGGTCGGCCAGTTCCTGATCAAGCCGCTCGTGCCGACTCCGGTCGTCGCCGGGATCCTCCTCGGCGGCCTCAGCCTCGGCATCCTCCTGACCGCGGTCATCGGCGGCCGCGCTCACTCCTCCGGGAAGTCCGCCGACGGCACCAGCCCCTCGGCGAACGCGCGGAACGTCGGCGCGCGCCAGCTCCGACGCCAGCTCCACGTCGAACCAGGTCACCGACGGCTCCGACGACCGGCGGTAGTCCAGGGCGATCCACGTGTGCCCGTCGCCGGACAGCACCACCACCCGCTTCGGCAGGTCCCACTCGGTGCTCAGGTACGGCGAGTCCAAGATCGACAACCGCCCGCCGACGCCGAGCAGGTGATCGAACGGCACGTGCGTCCCGCTGTACGACGTCGGCTCGCTCGTCGGGAAGGCGTCGAACGCGGCCGCCACCGCGCCGCCGTTGCGCAGGCCCAGCAGCTCGCCGAGCTCGAGGGGCAGCCGGACGCCCAGCTCGCGGCCGGCGTGGGCGAACGCGCGGGCGTCCAGGGGCTCGCCGGGGCCGGCGTCCCAGAAGGTGGGCTTGAGCTGATCGAACCGGGTCACGCCGGAGAGTGTGACAGGCTGGAGCGGTGAGTCCCCCGTCCGCGAGCGTCTTCGTCCGCTGTGCCGGCGGGCACCTGCACTGGGGCCGCTACGGTGCCGCCGGGCTGCTGCTCGTCGATCCCGCCCGCGGCGTCCTGCTGCAGCGCCGCGCGTGGTGGGTGCACCACGGCCGCACCTGGGCTCTGCCCGGCGGCGCCATCGAAGCCGGCGAGACCGCCCGGACCGCCGCCGCGCGCGAAGCCTTCGAGGAGACCTCCGTCCCCGCCGAGGCCTTCCGCGCCGTCTCCGCCTCCGTCGTCGACCACGGCGACTGGAGCTACACCACCGTCCTCGCCCTCGCCGACGGCGCCGAAGCGCGCGTCGCCAACACCGAAAGTGCGGAGGTGCGCTGGGTGGATCCCGACGACGTCCCCGGTTACCCCCTCCACCGCGACTTCGCCGCCGCCTGGCCGGACCTGCGCGACCGCGTCGGCCGCGAACTCGTCCTGGTCGTCGACGCGGCCAACGTCGTCGGCTCGCGCCCGGACGGCTGGTGGCGTGACCGGCACGGCGCCGCCGAGCGCCTCCGCGACCAGCTCGCCAAGCTCGCCGAAGCCGGCGTGCCCGACCCGGACGACGCGGCGGTGACCTGGTGGCCGCGGATCATCCTGGTCGTCGAAGGCCAGGCCAAGCACGTCACCGGCACCCCGGGGGTCGAGGTCGTCGCCGCGGACACCGACGGCGACTCGAAGATCGTCGAGGTCGTCGCCCAGCAGCAGGCGAACGTCCTGGTCGCGACGGCCGACCGCGAGCTGAAACGGCGCGTCGAAGCACTCGGCGCGTCGATCATGGGCCCCGGCACGCTCCGCAGGCAGCTCGACGAGCTCTAGTTGTGCTGACCTGTGAGGTTGGGGATGCGGCTGGCGGGCGGGTGGCCTGCGAGCGCGGTGTGGCCGCGGTGGTGATTGCAGGTGTGGAGCCATCGAGGTAGCACTGCTCGACGTTCGGTGTCGGGTCGGGTGCGTTTTGGGGAGAGGCCTGCTTCGCGCAGCGTGTCACGCCAGAGGTGGGAGCGGTAGCAGGATCCGTTGTCGGTCAGGACCCGTCGGATGGTCCACCGCCGCCCGCTGGGCCGGCCGGCCCGCTACCGGCTTCCCCGCCTGAGACCGACACCTGGAACCGTTCGCGGCTCGCCGCAGCGGCCAGCCGTCCTCGACGACACAACGGGCCACGCAGCGTCTGCCGGTCGGGGTCAGGGGTGCGTTAGCGTGAGTCACGAGGACCTCCAGGGCAGCCGGTGCAGATGTCGCAACCACACCGACCCCGGAGGCTCTCCCTCACACCAAGATCATCCGATCACGTGTCACCACGATCGCAACCTCCCCGGACAGAACATCTAGTCCCGCGCGATCCCGTCGCGCATCTCGGCGACGAGCGACGCCATCACGGCCTTCAGGCTGCCCTTGTGCTGCTCGGCCACCGCGCGCTGCCGCCGGTAGCTCGGCCCGTAGCGCAGGATCGTCTCGACGTCCCGCAGCTCGGCCACGCAGTCCAGCCGCCGCGCCACCGGCTCCAGCCGGTCCAGCAGGTCGGCGACGTCGTCGGTGACCAGCCGCTCGCGCCCGGCCGCGTCCAGGATGATGATCGCGTCCGTGCCGTAGCGGGCCGCGCGCCACTTGTTCTCCTGGACGTGCCACGGCGGCAGCGTCGGAAGGATCTCGCCGTCCTCCAGGCGCTCGACGAAGTCGTCCACCAGGCACTGCGTCAGCGCCGCGATCGCGCCGACCTCCTCCAGCGTCGGCAGGCCGTCGCAGACGCGCATCTCGATCGTGCCGAGCTTCGGCGACGGCCGGATGTCCCAGCGGATCTCCGAGAAGTGGTCGATCACGCCGGTGGTGAACATGTCCTCGACGTAGCTCTCCAGCTCCGCCCACTTCCGGAACTGGAACGGCAGCCCGGCCGTCGGCAGCTGCTGGAACATCAGCGCCCGGTTCGACGCGTACCCGGTGTCCTCGGCGCCCCAGTACGGCGACGACGCCGACAGCGCCTGCAGGTGCGGCGCGTAGTTGAGCAGCGCGTCGAGGACCGGCAGCACCTTCTCGCGGTGGTCGACCCCGACGTGGATGTGGACGCCGTAGATCAGCATCTGCCGCCCCCACCACTGGGTCCGGTCGATCAGCTTGGCGTAGCGCTCCTTGTCGGTGACCTTCTGCTGGTACCAGTTCGAAAACGGGTGCGTCCCCGCCGAGAACATCTCGACGCCGAGCGGATCGGCGACGCCGTGCACGACGTCGAGCGAGCCGGCCAGGTCGGCCTTGGCCTCGGCGATCGTGTCGCAGACCCCGGTGATGATCTCGATCGTGTTGAGCAGCAGCTCCTGCTTGATCTTCGGGTGCTCGTCCCGCCCGTCGGGCCGGACGGCCTCGAGGATCTGCTCGGCCACCGACGACAGCTCGCCGCTGCGGCGGTCGACCAGGCCGAGCTCCCATTCCGCGCCGACGGTCGATCGCCGCGAAGGACTGAACTCGATGTGCATCGCCGTCCGGGGGTCAGACCTGGGCGCCGTTGCTGGGGTCCGCGCCGGGCGGCGGCCCCTGGCGCACGCGGAGCAGCAGCAGCGCGATCGCCGTCGCGAGCGCGAGGATGCCCAGCGGCGTCGCCACCGTCGGGCCGACGCCGATCGCGCCGGGCAGGATCAGCAGGAACAGCCCGGACAGGAACAGCAGCAGGATGAGGAACGCGCCCAGCTTCGGCCGGGGCAGCGGCGGCGGCTCCGGCGGGACGTAGTGCTCGTCGTCGCCGGCCGGGTCGTCGGAGAACATCGTGGTGTCCCACGACGTGCCCCCGGAGCGCCAGCCGGGCTCCGGCGGGCTGTCCACGGCCGGCGGGTCGGCGGGCCGCTCGGGCGTCTTGCGGGACTCGGTCCCGGCGGTCTCGGCGGTGTCCTCTTCCGGGAGGCCGAACCCACCGGCCCGCAGGTCCGCGACGATCTCGGCGAACGTCGCGTCGACGTCCTCCGGCCCGTCTTTCCCCCGGCTCATGCGGTCTCCTCGGGCTGGGCGGCGTGCGCCTTCGCGAACTCGACGCTGCGGGTGAAGATCACTTCGGCGTCGTTGTCCTGCGTCGCCACGTGGTAGCTGTTCTCCAGCACGACCTCGGTGACGTCGGTGCTCGAGACGCCCCGGAGCACCAGCTGCGAGTTCACCGGCTCGACGACGTGGTCGACCGACGAGTGCAGCAGCAGCACCGGCTGCGTCACCTTGGCCAGGTCGGCGCGCACGACCGCCCACAGCTTCGCCAGGCTCGCCGCCGCGCGCACCGGCGTCCGCGGGTAGGCCAGCTCCGTCTCGCCCGGCTTCTTGATGTCGTTCGCGATCGCCGGCACCGACGGCACGATCCGGCCCAGCACCGGCAGCAGCTTGGTGTCCCACTTCAGCCGCGTCACCGACGGGTTGACCAGGACGATCCCGGCGATCCGGTCGCCGAACTCCTCGGCCAGGCGCAGGGTGAGCGTGCCGCCCATGGAGAGGCCGCCGACGAAGACGGTCTTGCAGGTCGCGAGCAGCGCGAGGAGGGCCTCGCGGACGGCGCCGTACCAGTCCTCCCACGTCGTGCGGTTGAGGTCCGGCCAGCGGGTGCCGTGGCCCGGCAGCAGCGGGCAGCGCACCGTGAACCCGGCGCCGGCCAGGTGGTCACCCCAGGCCCGCATGCTCGCCGGAGTACCGGTGAACCCGTGGCAGAGCAGGAACCCGGTTTCGGCCGAACCGGTGTGGCCGAACGGTTCCGCGCCGGCGAGCACGCCCATGCGATCGCCTTCCGTGTGAGCGGTGCAGTCCGTCCATGCTCTCACGCCCGGCGGACCTTGTGGGGCTCCGCCCGGGCCCGGAATTCGCTGTGAGATCGATCGCTGCCGAAGTGGTAACCGGGTGGTCGGCGTTGTGCGGCGGCCGCCGGTGTTCGTAGGCTGTTCGTCTCGGGTGACAGGGGCTGCGGCTGCGATGGAGGACTGAGGCACCGGTGCTGTACTGGCTCATGAAGTGGGTGTTCCTCGGACCGCTGCTCAAGACGCTCTGGCCGACCAAGGTCGTCGGGGCGGAGAACATCCCCGAGACGGGTGGCGCGATCCTGGCCGGCAACCACCTGGCGGTCGCGGACTCGTTCTTCATGCCGCTGCGGGTCAAGCGCAAGGTGACCTTCCCGGCCAAGTCCGAGTACTTCACCGAGCCGGGCTTCAAGGGCACGCTCAAGAAGTGGTTCTTCACCGGCGTCGGCCAGTTCCCGATCGACCGGTCCGGCGGCAACGCCGCCCAGGCCGCCCTCGACACGGCCACCCGCCTGGTCCGCGAGGGGCACCTGCTCGGCATCTACCCGGAGGGCACCCGCTCCCCGGACGGCCGCCTGTACAAGGGCAAGACGGGCGTCGCCCGGATCGCCCTGGAGTCCGGCGGCGTCGTGGTCCCGGTGGCGATGATCGGCACGGACAAGGTCAACCCGATCGGCTCGAAGATGTGGTGGCCGCGGCGGCTCGAGGTCCGGTTCGGCAAGCCCCTGGACTTCTCCCGCTACGAGGGGCTGGCCGGCGACCGGTTCATCGAGCGGTCGATCACGGACGAGATCATGTACGCCCTGATGGAGCTGTCGGGCCAGGAGTACGTCGACATCTACGCGGCGAAGGCGAAGGAGCTGCTGGCGGCGGAGGCGGCCGGGGTCAAGCCCGCGGTGCCCGCCCAGCCGTCCGCCCGCGACGCGGCCCGGGTGCCGGATTCCAAGGTCGGCTGACCCACTACTGTTCACCAGTGCGTTTTTTCTACGACACCGAGTTCATCGAAGACGGCGTGACGATCGATTTGGTGTCGATCGGGGTGGTCGACGAGCGGGGCCGCGAGTTCTACGCGGTCTCGACGGAGTTCGACCCTTCGAAGGCGGGGCCGTGGGTCCGGGACAACGTCCTGGACAAGCTCCCGTCCCCGGCCGACCGGGCCTGGCGGAGCAGGGAGAAGATCCGCGCGGACCTGCTGGAGTTCTTCGGCAAGCCGCCGGGCGGGATCGAGCTGTGGGCGTGGTTCGCGGCGTACGACCACGTGGCCCTGGCCCAGCTGTGGGGCCCGATGCCGGCGCTGCCCCGGCAGCTGCCGAGGTTCACACGGGATCTGCGCCAGCGCTGGGAGGACGCCGGGAAGCCGAAGCTGCCGGCGGCGCCGACCGACCAGCACGACGCACTGGCGGACGCGAAGCACAACCTGGCGCGGTGGGAAGTCATCGAGAGCTACTTCCCACGCCGCTGACCGCCCGGCCGGCCGCGGGGGCGCCCCCCGGTTTCCACTTTACCGGCGGGGACCGACACTTCCCGAGGCTCGCCGCGGTTCGAACGTCGCGAATGACTCATTGGGGACCTCGGACGTCCCCAATGAGTCATTCGC
>NZ_JBSFNC010000073.1:0-44210 GCF_053586895.1 Amycolatopsis sp. NPDC003731
ACTGGAGCAGGCGGTGGGCGTGGGTGGCCGCGCCGGCGTTCCTCGTGCTGACCGCGGCCACCGCGTTGCTGGGCGGCGGGCTGTACCTCTCCGCGCTGATCGGTCTCGGCGTCTTCGCCGTGGTGCTCGCCTTCCAGCGCGACACCGCCTGGCCGCAGTTCGCCGTCGCGGGCGCGGTTTTCGCGCTCTCACTGAGCTTGCGCACGCTCGACCGGGACGTGTGTGACTACGTCCCGGCCGGCACGCACTTCCTCTGGCACCTGCTCAACGGGCTGGTGCTCTACCTCGTTTCCCGGGCGATCATCCGTCCTCAGTGGACTTAGTGGACGCCGATCGGGCGCAGGTTCTTGTCGTGCTCGTCGGTGTGGTAGTCCTCCGGCTCGGTGTCGTCCGTGCCGTTGAACACCTTCAGCTGCCGGGCGATCACGGTGACGATCGCCGCGACCACCAGGTTGGCGATCAGCGCCACGAAACCGACGTAGATCTGGACCTGGGAGCCCGCGAACGGGTGCCAGCCGAAGATCGACATGTTGCCCAGTGCGAGCGCCGAACCGCCGAAGTGGAGCTTGCCGTTGGCCGGGTTGGGGATGCCGTACAGCATGATCAGACCCCAGCCGATGCCGACGATCCAGCCCGCGATCAGGCCCCAGCGGTGGAACCAGCGCGTGTACAGCGCGAGCGCCACGGCCGGCAGCGTCTGCAGGATCAGCACACCGCCGATGAGCTGGAGGTCGATCGAGAACTGCGGGTCGATCAGGATGATCACGGCCACCGCGCCGAGCTTCACGACCAGCGAAGCCAGCTTCGCCTGCTTCGCCTCTTCCGCCGGTGTCGCGTTCTTGCGGAGGTACTCCTTGTAGATGTTGCGGGTCCACAGGTTGGCCGCGGCGATCGACATGATCGCGGCCGGCACCAGGGCACCGATGCCGATCGCGGCGAACGCGATCCCGGCGAACCAGGACGAGAACTGGTTGTCGAACAGGACCGGGACGATCGTGTTGCCGTCCGCCTTGCCGGTCGCCGCGTTCGTCAGCGGCTTCACGCCGGCGGTGATCGCCACGTAACCGAGCAGCGCCAGCAGGCCGAGCACCAGCGAGTACGCCGGCAGCGCGACCATGTTCCGCTTGATCACGCTGCGGCCGCGCGAGGCCAGCACGCTGGTCAGCGAGTGCGGGTACAGGAACAGCGCCAGCGCCGAACCCAGGGCCAGCGTCGCGTACTGCAGCTGGTTGTTGGCCGTGAGCAGGATCGACCCGGACGGCTTGCCGGTGGCCGGGCTCGGCGTGCCGAGCTTCTTCGCCGCCGCGTCGAAGATGTGCGACCAGCCGCCGAGCTTCGAGGGCAGGTAGATGATCGCCACCAGGATCACCAGGTAGATCAGGATGTCCTTGACGAACGCGATCAGCGCGGGCGCCCGCAGGCCGGACTGGTAGGTGTAGAAGGCCAGGATGATGAAGGCGACCAGCAGCGGCAGGTGCCCGACGATGCCGGAGCCGTTGATGCCCATCGTCCGCAGCACGGCTTCGAGGCCGACCAGCTGCAGCGCGATGTAGGGCATGGTCGCGACGATGCCGGTGACCGCCACCAGCAGCGCCAGGATCGGCGAGCCGAAGCGGCCGCGCACGAAGTCGGCCGGGGTCACGTAGCCGCGGACCCGCGAAACCGACCACATCCGCAGGGCCGGGAGCAGGACGATCGGGTAGACGACGATCGTGTACGGCAGCGCGTACAGGCCGAGCGCGCCGGCGCTGAACACCAGCGCGGGCACCGCGACGAACGTGTACGCCGTGTAGAGGTCACCGCCGAGCAGGAACCAGGTGATCCACGAGCCGAACTTGCGGCCGCCGAGACCCCATTCGTCCAGGTGGTCCAGCGTGCTGCCGCGCTGCCAGCGCGACGCCATGAAGCCGAGCACGGTGACCAGGGCGAACAGGAGCGTGAAGATGATCAGCTCGGGCCACTGCAGGTTGCTCATCGAGCGTCCCCCTCGTCCAGGTCCTCGACGCTCAGCTTGTCCGGCGCGTCGACGGTCGGCTTGTCCCGCGTCATCAGGTAGACGATCCAGGTGCTGAGCACCCCGACGCCGACCATGAGGAATTGGAACCAGTAGAAGAAGGGCATCCCGAACAGCCGTGGACCGTCCATGTTGAACAGTGGCGTGACCAGGACCAGCAACGGGACGATCAGGAGCAGGTTCCACGGGCTGAACTGGAACCCGCGCACCTTTCCGTCGTGCTTCACAGTCGACATCGGACCTCACCCTTGACACTTCCGTAACCGACTGACTGACCTTAAGACCTGGGTGACAGCGAGTCACGCTTGTCCGATATCGATTTGATCGCCCCGCGCAAAGCTCTCCGACGAACGTGGGTTGCCCCGCCCGTACCGGCCCGATATCAATAGCCGACTCCGCACGCGCAAAACCCAAAAGGGGCAACCGTATGACACGACTCCGCTACGCGGTGGTGATCCCGGCGATCGCCGGCACCCTGCTGGCCGGGTTCACTCCTGCGTTCGCAGGCCAGGAGGTCGCGGCCGGTAAACAGCCGCTGAACTCCACGAACATCCCGGCGCAGTACGCGAACCAGAAGCTGGACTGGCACAAGTGCGCTGTCCCCTCCGAGCTGCCGACGGCCCCGCCCGCGGGCGCCGAGGACATGGAGTGCGCGACCTACAAGACCCCGCGCAACTGGTACCAGGCGAACGCCCAGATCGACCTGACCATCGCGGTCAGCCGCCTGAAGGCGACGCAGGACGCGACCGCCAGCGTCGTCACCAACCCCGGTGGCCCGGGCGCGCCCGGCCGCAACTTCCCGGCCCGCCTGCGCAACCAGACGAAGCTGCGCGAGCACCAGGAAATCGTCGGCTTCGACCCGCGCGGCACCGGCAAGAGCACCAACATCACCTGTGGTGGCGCCATCGGCACCGGGTCGGACCTGGACCCGCGTGACCGCGACCGCGGCAACCTGAACCTGATCCTGCAGGCGACGAAGTACGCGGCGCTGTCCTGCCAGCAGAAGTCCGGCGAGCTGGGCCCGCTGATCAACACCGACCAGACGGTCAAGGACATCGACCTGCTGCGCGTGCTGCTCGGCCGCGACAAGATCAACTGGGTCGGCTACTCGGCGGGCACCTGGATGGGTGCGCACTACGCGCAGGCCTACCCGACGCGCACCGGCCGGTTCGTCCTCGACTCGGCCACCGAGTTCACCACGACCTGGCAGAAGTCGTTCGACTGGCAGCCGCTCGGCTTCGAGCGCCGCTGGCGGCAGGACTTCCTCCCGTGGATGGCGAAGTACGACAAGCTCTACCACTTCGGCACCACCGGCGAGGCCGCCCGCCAGACCTACGAGCAGGTCCGCTACGCCCTGACCCAGGGCGCGGTCACCCTGCCCGACGGTTCGACCGTCTCGGCCAACGGCCTCGACTCGTTCATCGCGTCGCAGATCTACTCGAAGCGCGCCTTCCCCGGCCTGGCCGACTACCTGGTCAGCGTCCGCACGCTGACCCAGGGCACCGCTTCGGCGGCGGCCAAGTCGTCGGCCGCGCAGAAGGCCAAGGCCGCCGACAAGAGCACCGTCACCTACGGCGCGCAGCCGCTGATGGTGCCGGCCGACGGCGACTCCTACGACGCCAGCTTCTGGACCATCCCGTGCAACGAGGGTCCGTGGACCGGCTCGCCGAACAGCGCCATCAAGGACTCGCAGAAGCTGATCGACAAGCAGCTGCCGCTCCTGGGGGCCGGCTGGTTCATCCAGCCGTGCCTGTTCTGGAAGAAGCCGCCGTCCCCGCTGCCCGTGCTCGACGGCAAGGGTGTCCCGCCGGTGCTGATCGTCGAGTCGGAACACGACCCGGCGACGCCGATCGAGGGCGCGAAGCGCGCGCACAAGGCGTTCGCGGGTTCGCGGATGCTGACGATCACCGGTGAGGGTGACCACGGCATCTACGCCGGCGGCAACGCGGGTGTGGACAAGGTCGTGGAGGCCTACCTGATCGACGGCGTGGTGCCGAACGACCAGAGCCTGCCCGGCATGCCACTTCCGGTGCCCGCGGGCGCCTGAGGGCACTAGATGTGGTGGGGCCCCGCCGAACTCCGGTTCGGCGGGGCCTTTTCCACACCTGTGCACAGAGTTGTCCACAGGCCGTGGACAACT
Organism: Amycolatopsis sp. NPDC003731; assembly: GCF_053586895.1. Classification (NCBI taxonomy): domain Bacteria; kingdom Bacillati; phylum Actinomycetota; class Actinomycetes; order Pseudonocardiales; family Pseudonocardiaceae; genus Amycolatopsis; species Amycolatopsis sp. NPDC003731. Next base: position 4,155 of record NZ_JBSFNC010000073.1, read on the forward strand.
AGTGGTATTAGAATCACGCTCATGGTGCGGGTACCGCTGACGGACGAAGAGCGCGAACGGGGCGAACGCCTGGGCCAGGCCCTGCGGGCGGCACGCGCCGGCCGGAGCATGGTCGACGTCGCCGCCGAGGCGGAGATCTCGGTCGAGACGCTCCGGAAGATCGAGACCGGCCGGATTCCGACGCCGGCGTTCTTCACGGTGGCGGCTATTGCGGATGCCGTCGGGCTGCCGCTGGAGGAGTTGCGGGCGGCCGTCACACCTGCCGCGTCGCCGCCACTTTCGCAGGCGAGCTGACCGCCCCGGACATGCGCTGGCACCTCACCGGCGACATCGAGGACTTCCTCGCCCGGGCCGGGGACTTCCTGCGCTCACGGCCCGCGCTGCACACCTCGCAGCTGACCCGGCTCGAGAAGCTGCGGACCCAAGAAGAAAAGGGCACGCTCTTCGGCCGGCTGGAGCGGGACGGCGAGGTCCGTGCGATCTGCTACCTCCGCCCGTCGCTACGCCTGATCCTGACTCCGGTCGCACCGGACGAGGTCGACGTCCTCGCCGCGGACCTGGCCGGCCACGCATTGTGCGGAGTGACCGCGGAGGACGACTCGGCCACCGCGTTCGCCGAGGCGTGGCACCGCCGAACCGGCATGACACCGGAGCCGGGCGTGCGGGTGCGCCTGCACCGGCTCGGCACGCTCACCCCGCCCGACCCGATGCCCGAAGGCCGCGCTTCGGCCGCGCCGGACCACGCGGAGGTCGTGCGCTGGTGCAGCGAGTTCGCCACCGCGGTCGGGGACGCGCCCCTGGCCGACGAGCGGTCCTGGGCCGCCTCGAACTTCGCGGGCAAGCGGTTCACGTTCTGGGAGACCGGCGTTCCGGTCGCCATGGCCGGCTCGACCCCGGTGCTGGCCGGCATGGTCCGGATCGACCCCGTCTACACCCCGGTCCGGTTCCGCGGCCGGGGCTACGCGGGCGCGGTGACGGTGGCGGCGAGCCAGGCCGCGCTCGCCGCCGGCGCGACGGACGTGGTCCTCTACACCGATCCCGCCAACGTCACGAGCAACGCCCTGTACCGGCGCCTCGGCTTCGTCCCGATCGCCGCGTTCCGCGGGTACGACTTCCGCTAGAGCGGGCGCAGCTGCTTGAGGATGTGCTCGCGGTCGTTGAGGAACGCGCAGCCCGGCACCGGCAGGTCGTAGCTGTTCAGCAGCTTCTCGAAGTCCGAAAACTCGTCGGCCGAGAAGCCGAAGCCGACCCGGTAGGCGTGCGCGGCCAGGACGTCGGCCAGTTCCTCCCACTCGCCGGCCCACAGCAGCGTGCGGTAGTGCGTGTAGTCCTCCGGCGAAAGGCGGTTGCCGATCATCGTCAGGACGCTGTCGGCGAAGAAGCTGATGCGGTTGCCCTTGAGGTCCGCCACCGTCGGGTTCGCCGGGTCGCGGGCGGTGTCGGGGTTGCGGACCACGCCCGGCCCGGCCACCGGGTAGGCGGTGTGGACGTGCCCGTTGTCCTCGACCAGCACGATCAAGTGGACGTTGAACCGCTCGCCGGCGCAGCGCCAGCGGCCGTTGCGCTGCTGGCGCCGGGCCTCGCTGGGGTCGTTGGCGACGTCCTTGACCACGGAGATGATCTGCTCGTCGGTCCAGCCGGCCGGGAACTCGCTGGTCGCCCTGCGCCCGACGCCCGGTGCGTGCCCGCCGCCCACTCGCTGCTCCCTTCGTCGCAACGAGCGTAGGTCAAACGGCCGCGGCGAGCAGCACGATGCCGACGACCTGGAGATCGAGACCGCGGAAGAGCTGGCGGGTGAGGTTGGCCGGCATCGGGCCCATCGGGGTGTCGACGAACCCGGGATTCGCGTAGTCAACGGCGGTGCGGGTGACCGTGCGCAGGATCGAGAGCACCGAAAGCGGCACGGCGAGCCACGCGCCCGCGGCGAACGACGTCCCACCCGCGAGGGTGACCACGAACAGCGCTGTCGCCCAAAGAAGACCCACCCCGGCGAGCACCAGGCCGTGGGCCAGCACCAGGTCGCGATCCCGCGAGCCCAGCCACCGGCGGCGGCCCGGATTGCGCCACAGCTCGCCGAGCCCGCCGGCGAACGGTGTCAGCGCGACGTACGCGCCGAGGCCGACCAGGACCGCGCCCGGCACGGTCGGCACCGCGATGTGTGCGACGACGACCGCGAGGCCGACCAGCAGCGCCGCCCCCGCGTACCGCGACCGGCCGAGCGTCCCCGCCCACGCCAGCCGCAGCGGGGTCGGGCGGCGCAGCGAAAGCCCGCCGATCGGCGCGGACGGCGGGAGCAGCATCATCGGGTCGAGGAAGGTGACGGCGACCGAGCGCAGCACCCGGCCGTCCCACCCGGCGAGCAGCGCCGCCCGGCCCGCGCGCGACACCGGTTCGCCGCCGAAGGCCAGCGGCAGCGCCGCGACCAGCACCCCGGCCGCGACGAACTGCACCGTCGCCGGGCCGAGGCGGAGCGCGGCGATGCCCAGGCCGAGCACCGCGAGCGCCAGCGGGCCGAGCGCGTCGAGGCGCAACGACGTCCGCCGGGCCGACGCGAAGGCCGCCACCCCGGTCGCGGCGACGATCGCGACCGCCGCGCGCCACTCGTTCAGCCCGGCGCCGCCGACGGCGAGCAGCAGCGCGGCCAGGTAGCCGGTCACCGCGATCACGCCGGTCCAGGCGCCGAGCAGCCGGAGCGTGACGACGCGGCCGCGGTCGACCGGGGCGAAGTCGAGCCAGGTCAGCTCCGCCGGTTCGACCCAGGCGAAGCCGCGCCGCAGTAGGCCGCGCCAGCCCACCGCGCAGCACAGCGTCAGCAGCCCGAGCACGGCCGGGAAGTCCACAATGGACGATCCGTAGAGCGCCGGGCGCCAGGCGTCGACGTGGAAGAACGCGGTGAACAGGAACCCGAAGCCGAACAGGAAGACGAAGGTCGCGGTGTCGCCGCTGAAGATCCCGCCGAACCGCTTCCGGCCCGGGATCCGCATCCGCCTCGGGGTCAGCGTCACCACAGTTCGAGCACGCTGTCCGCGGCTTCCAGCAGCGGCGGGTGGTGGGTGGCCACCACGACCGCCGCGCCGGCCGCCGTCGACCGGGCGATCACCTCGACCAGCCATTCCTTGCCCGCCGTGTCCAGCGCGCGTTCCGGCTCGTCCAGCAGGAGCACCCGGTGGGGCCGCGCGGTGACGCCGAGCAGCAGCAGGCGACGCCGCTGGCCCGCGGAGAAGTGCCCGGACGTCACGCGCATGCGTTCGCCCAGGCCCGCGTCGCGCAGCAGTTTCTCGTGGTCGCCGAGGTCGGCGCCGAACGAACCCGACAGCAGTTCGAGGTGCTGCAACGGGGTCAGCTCGGCGAAGAAGTCGGAGTCGTCGAAGAGCACCGTCACCTTGCGCCGGAATTCGACGTCCCGCTCGTCCGGCACCTTGCCGTCGATCAGCACGCGGCCCCGCTGCGGCTTCTGCATGCCGTAGAAGCAGCGCATCAATGTCGACTTGCCGACACCGTTCGGCCCGACGATCGCGGCGCACTCGCCGGGGTCGACGGTGAAGTCGAGGTCGTCGAACAGCCAGAGCTCGCCGGCCCGGACGCCGAGCGCCTTCGCGTCGATCATCGGAGGGCTTCGAGGACCGGGGCGAACTCGTCGAGGAACGGCTCGAGGACGGTGAAGTAGCTGAACCCGAACCGCTCGCGGTGCGCCCGCAGCTGGTCGGCGATCTGCGCGGGCGTGCCGACCAGGGCGACCGGCAGCTCGCCGATCTCGGTGGCGCTCAGGCGGCCGCCCACCAGCTGCTCCAGCTCGGCCAGGCCGGCCGCGCGGTCGTTCGTGACCTTCACGAACTGGCAGAGCAGGTTGAACTCGACCGAAGGCGCGCGGTCGCCGAGCTTCGCCCGCACGAACGCCACGCGCTCGTCGACCTCCTCGGGCGCGGCCGCGGCCAAGGGCGAGCCGTCGGGCGTCTTGGTGGTCCCGGTGAAGCCGATGATGTCGGCGTGCTGCGCGGCCAGGCTGAGCACCCGGTCGCCGCGGCCACCCAGCAGCAGGGGCGGGCCTTCCGGACGCACCGGCGCGGGTTTGTGCTCGGGGTCGGCGTACCGCCGCTTGAGCTCGGCGATCGTCCGCTCGAGGTGGTCGACGCGCTCGCGGGCGGACGGGAACGGCATCCCGGCGGCCTCGAACTCCTCCTTGACGTACCCGGCGCCGAGCCCGAGCTCCAGGCGCCCGCCGGTGAACTGGTCGGTGCCCGTGACGTCCCGGGCGAGCAGCACCGGGTTGTAGAACGGCGCGTTGAGCACGAAGGTGTTCAGCTTGACGCGCGAGGTGACCTCGCCGGCCAGCACGAGCGCCGGGAACGGCGGCGCCATGCCCAGGTGGTCGGCCGCCGACAGGACGTCGAAGCCGAGGTCCTCGGCCTTGCGGCACTTCTCGACCCAGGCGGCACGGCTGTCCGGCACGACCATGTTGACACCGAAACGGAAATCCCCAGTCATGCCGACCAAGGTACTCACCGGAGCTTTTCGATCACCGGGCCCAGCCTGGCCAGGTCGTCTTCGAGCACGGTGAAGTAGCTGACGCCGAGGGTCTCGCGGGTGCGCAGCAGCTGCTCGGCCGCCGCTTCCGCCGAGCCGGCGACGACCGTGGCCAGCTCGCCGAGCTCCTCGACGCCGAGGTGCGGCACGAGTTCGTGGGCCGCTTCCAGGGCCGCTCGCCGGTCATCGGTGATCCGGACGAAGTGGACCATCAGGTTCAGCTCGACGTCCCGGCCGTCGAGCACCTGCTTCACGAACTCTGCGCGCTCGGCCAGCGCGGCAGCACCGGCCAGGGCCAACCGACCCTCGGCCGCTCCGGGCGCGGTGCCGGTGAGGGCGATGGTGTCGGCGTGCGCGGCGGCGAAGGTCAGCATCCGGTCGCCCCGGCCGCCGAGCAGCAGCGGCGGCCGCGGGCGGTCGGTGAACGCGCGCTCGAGCTCGGTGACCACGTCGACGAGCCGTTCGAACCGGCGGCCGGGCGTGCCCCAGTCGACGCCGGCGGCTTCGAACTCCGCGCGGACGTACCCCGCGCCGATCCCGATCTCCACCCGGCCACCGGTGAACTCGTCGAGCGCGGTGACGTCCCGGGCCAGCAGCACCGGGTTGTGGAAGCTCGCGTTCAGGACGTAGGTGTTCAGCCGGATCCGCTCGGTGGCCTCGGCGGCGAGGAGCAGAGCCGGGAGCGGCGCGACCCGGCCGAGGTGGTCGACCACGCCGACGACGTCGTAGCCGAGGTCCTCGGCTTGGCGGCACTTCGCCACCCACTCGGCCCGTGAGCCGGGCACGTACAACGCGACGCCGAAGCGGAACGGTCTCATGGCCGCGAAACTACCCGTAAAAGAACAAAGGGACGCCTCCCGGATGCGGCCGGGAGGCGTCCCCTGTCTCAGGGAGCTCAGCTGAGGCGCTGGGCCAGCGCGTCGAGCTCGTCACGCAGCGACGTCGGAACCTTGTCGCCGATCTTCTCGAACCACTCCTCGATCAGCGGCAGCTCCTCGCGCCACTCCTCGGGCTTGACGTCCAGGGCGGCCTGGATGTCCTCGAGCGGCTCGGTCAGGCCCTCGGTGTCGAGGTCCTCGGCCCGCGGCACGAAGCCGACCGGCGTCTCGACCGCGTTGCCACGGCCCTCGACGCGCTCGACGACCCACTTGAGGATCCGGGAGTTCTCGCCGAAGCCCGGCCACAGGAAGCGGCCGTCGTCGCCGCGGCGGAACCAGTTGACGTAGAAGATCTTCGGCAGCTTGTTCGCGTCGGCGTTCTTGCCCAGGTTCAGCCAGTGCTTGAAGTAGTCACCGGCGTGGTAGCCGAGGAACGGCAGCATCGCCATCGGATCGCGGCGGACGTTGCCGACCGCGCCGGCCGCCGCGGCCGTCGTCTCCGACGACATCGTGGCGCCCATGAACACACCGTGCTGCCAGTCGCGGGCCTCGTTCACCAGCGGGACCGTCGTCTTGCGGCGGCCGCCGAACAGGATCGCCGAGATCGGCACGCCCTTCGGGTCGTCCCACTCCGGCGCCAGGATCGGGCACTGCGACATCGGCGTGCAGTAGCGCGAGTTGGGGTGGGCGGCCTTCTCCTCGGAGTCCGGCGTCCAGTCCTGGCCCTTCCACGACGTGGCGTGCTGGGGCTTGTTCTCCATGCCCTCCCACCAGATGTCGCCGTCGTCGGTCAGGGCGACGTTCGTGAAGACCGTGTTGCCCTTCTCGATCGTGCGCATGGCGTTCGGGTTGGTGTGCCAGTCGGTGCCCGGCGCGACGCCGAAGAACCCGAACTCGGGGTTGACCGCGTACAGGCGGCCGTCTTCACCGAAGCGCATCCAGGCGATGTCGTCGCCCAGGGTCTCGGCGCGCCAGCCCGGGATGGTCGGCTGCAGCATGGCGAGGTTGGTCTTGCCGCAGGCGCTCGGGAACGCGGCCGCGACGTAGTGGACCTTGTCCTCCGGCGAGATCAGCTTGAGGATCAGCATGTGCTCGGCGAGCCAGCCCTCGTCGCGCGCCATCACCGAAGCGATGCGCAGCGAGTAGCACTTCTTGCCCAGCAGGGAGTTGCCGCCGTACCCCGAGCCGTAGCTCCAGATCGCGCGCTCCTCGGGGAAGTGCGAAATGTACTTCGTTTCGTTGCAGGGCCAGGAAACGTCCTTCTCGCCCGGTTCGAGCGGGTGCCCGACCGAGTGCAGCGCGGGCACGAATTCGCGCTCGCTGCCGTCCGGCGCGATGAACTTCTCGAGGGCCGCCTTGCCGGCGCGGGTCATCACGCGCATCGACGCGACAACGTAGGCGAAATCGGTGATTTCGATACCCAGCTTGGGATTCTCGTCGCCGAGCGGGCCCATGCAGAACGGGATGACGTACATCGTGCGGCCGCGCATCGAGCCGCGGAACAGCTCGGTCATGGTGGCCTTCATCTCGGCCGGGTCCATCCAGTTGTTGGTCGGACCGGCGTCCTCGGGACGCTCCGAGCAGATGAAGGTCCGGTCTTCGACGCGGGCGACGTCGTCGGGGTCGGAAGTGGCCCAGAAGGAGTTCGGCTTCGACTTGAGCTGCACGAACGTGCCCGCCTCGACCAGCTCCTGGTTGATCCGGGCGGCTTCTTCGTCAGACCCGTCGACCCACACGACCCGGTCCGGGGTGGTCAGCTCGGCGACCTCCCGGACGAAGGACAGCACGCCAGTGTGCGTCGTCGGCGCGGTGTCCAGTCCGGGGATGGCGACTGCGGTCATCTCTACTCCTGACTTCCGACGACAAATGCGCCCGCACCGGAACGACGTTGTCCCGGTGCGGGCGTCATTGCCGGCGACCGAATGGCTTCGCACACCGGCTGGCGAACCGGTGTGGATGTTTTGGGATTCCCCGAGAGTAGCCGCATGACCGGCAAGTAACCGAGAGCTGACGTGTAGGTTCTCTCACAAGAACGATAAGGGAATCGATTCAGATGTCACTTGATCGGTGTATTCGCCGAAAATCTTGCGGTGGCCCGGGACACACCTGTGACCTGCTCGTTTTCATTGAAGACATGAAGAAAGCCCGAGGCCGCAGCCCCGGGCTTTCAAACTATGACCTGGGTCACTTTCAGTTCGGCGAAATCCACTGCCCGGTGCCGGAGTCGATGCGCGCGACGCCTTCCAGGGTCTGCGTGCCGGCCTCGCCCCAGGCCGCGTCCGCGGCGGGATCGCCGTCGTTCCTCAGTCCACTGGAGACTTCGGTCCACTGACCGGGGCCGGAGTGCTCGAACGTCGTGGTCGTGCCGTCGGACTCGGTCTGCACCGCGATGTCCGCTTCGCCGTCGCCGTCCTTGTCGGTGAAGGCGATGGTGCCGCCGCTCTTCGTCTCGACGATGGCGGTGTCGTTGTGGCCGTCGTGGTCGGTGTCGATGGTCGCGACGCCCGCGTCGACTTCGCCGTCCGGCAGGTCGGCGTGGATGTGGCCGCCGGAGCTGTCGTCCCGGCCGCCGGTGTCGGAGTCGTCGTGGCCGACGCCCGCGCCGTCCTGGACCCACTGGCCGCTGGCTTCGTCGTAGACCGCCTGCTCGACGACCTTCCCGTTCTCGTCCAGCACGGCGTAGTGGTCGGCCTCGCCGTCGTGGTTCGTGTCGATGAACGCCTGGGCCGAGCCGTCGTCGTGCTCGATGATCGCGGTGTCGTTCACCCCGTCTTCGTTCACGTCGTAGTTGACCTCGGCCTGGTACTCCTGGCCGTCGACGTGGACGGTCATCGCGTCCGGGCTGCTCGCGTCGGTGTCGCTGCCGCCGCTCTCGTCGACCCACATGGCACTTCCCCCTTCGAACCGGGTAACACGCTCCGACCTGCTGTCTGAGGGTATGACTCACCGTAGGCCCGTTCGGTTCCGCTTCACAACCGGACCGGTGCTCAGGCGGTTTTGTCCCGCAGCGCCCGGATCCGCGTCAGGAAAGCTTCGGCGCGCTCGCGACCGTCACTGACCTCCTTGAGCCGCTTCGACACGACGGCGATCTTCTTGGCCCGCTCCTGCGCGCCCATCTTGATCGTCTTGTCGACTTCCTTCAGCTCCGCCTCGATGGCGTCGATGCGCCGGCCCAGCGCCTCGTCCAGGGCCATCGACAGCTGCTGCTCGGCCTCGATGAGCTGCTCGGCGACCAGCTGGTCGAGCGTCGAACGGGCGTCCGCGATGGCCTCGACCAGCCACTGCTTCATGTGCTGCTTGTCGGCCGCGTGCTTGCGCGTGCGGGCCATCCACCAGCCGGCGCCGAGACCGATGATGATCGTCGCGGGCAGCACGACTGGGTTGAGGATCGCGACGCCGGCCAGCGGCAGCGCGGCCACCTTGCCGGCCCCGACACCGCCGGAGATCCCCATGAAGACGAGCAGCTTGTCCTCGGCCGTCGGCGGCTTCTTGTCCGGCGGGCGCAGCACCACGGGCGGGCCGCCTGCCCGGGCGAACTGCGCGCGGATGACGTCGAGCTCTTCGGGCGAGAAAAGCTCCGCCAGTGAGACGTTGGTGACCTGGTTCAGCCGTTGCGAGAGCAGCATCGAAATGCGCTGCGACGTCGTCTGCAGCGCGATGTCGACCTGCTGGGGCAGCGCGGCCAGCTCGTCGCGCTTGGCGGCGTCGATCAGCTGGCGGAAGTGGGTCTGCGCGTCCCGCATCTGCCGGCTGCTTTCGTGCCCGACCTCGACGCGGGTGCGCTGCACCTCGCCGCGCAGCTTCAGCTGCCAGCCGCGGGTCGAGCTCCGGCGTTCGGCCTGCAGCTGGTCACGGCGTTCGCGCAGCTGCTCGGCCTCGGCCTCGCCCGCCGACAGCGCGCGGCTCTCGGCCTGCAGCTTCGCCTTGAGCTCGCCCAGTGCGCTGGACAGCGCGCGCAGCGTGTTCGCCTCGCCGAGCATCGCCGACCGGCCGACGAGCAGCTCCTGCAACGCCGTCTGGATCGCCGCGACGCCGGACTTCTCCCGCAGCATCGCGGCCATCTGCTCGTTGGGCGCCTTCGCCGCGGTCTCGAACATCCGCGCCGACACCGGGTGGAACACCGCTTCGGCGAAGCGGGGCGCGTAGTCGCGCAGCAGCTGCCGGTCGGCTTCCATGACCTCGCGCCAGCCGCGGAACATGTCCACCTTGGTCAGCGCGAACACGACGGTCTCGACGCGCTCGCCGACGTCCCGCAGGAACTGCAGCTCGGTCGAGGTGAACGGCGCCGAGGCGTCGACGACGAACAGCAGCGCGGTGGCGCCCGCGGCGGCTTCCTTGGCGAGCTCGCCGTGCATCGAGTCGAGCCCGCCGACCCCCGGCGTGTCGACCAGCGAAAGCCGTTCGAGCAGGGGCACCGGCCCGGTGACCTCGACGTACCGCGGCGGGATCTGCCCCGGCGGCAGCTCGTGCGCGGCGGACACCCAGTTGATCAGCTGGCCGAGGTCGATCGGCACCGGGGCGAGCTGGCCGGGGTAGCAAGCCTGCGCGCCCCAGCTGTCCGCGTGGTCGAACACCAGGTAGGTCGCGGTGGCGACGTCGGCGTCCACAGGGGACAGGCCCGGTGTCGCGAGCAGGGCGTTGACCAGCGAACTCTTCCCGCGGTTCGTCTCGCCGACGACCACGACGGCCGGCTTCTTCGGCCGGGCCTTCCGGATGTCCTCGACCCACTTGGCGGCGTCCGGATCGGCGTCGCGGACGACGGTCAGCAGCTGGTCTCGGGTCGCGGCGACCTGCGCGGGCAGGCTCGGCGCGGTCGGTGCGCTCACGGGCTCTTCTTCGCGTAGACGGTGACGATGGGGGCGCGCAGCAGGCGGTCGTGGTCGGCGAAGCCGGTGACCTCGGTTTCCGCGACGATGCCGTCGAGCGCCGGGTCTTCGGTGGGGACCGCGCCGCCGGCCTCGTGGCGGGCCGGGTCGAAGCGCTCGCCGTCGGGCCGCAGGGCCTGGACGCCGATCGCGGCGAGCCCCTCCTCCAGGCGTTCGACGACGCCGCCGCTGCGGGCGCGGTCCAGGGCGTACAGGCACATCTGGATCAGCGCCTGGCGGTCCGCGAGTGCCCGCTCGAGATCACTCACCTGCTGCAAGGGGTGCACATCGGTGTCCGACGCGGCCACGCCGCCGTCGGTTCCCTCCTTGCGAAACCACGCCATGACCCACAGTCTGGCGGACTCACCCACCCTCCGGGGATGAAACCGGGCGAAGGAACCGGATCAGGATCGTCCGGAGGATCGCCTGCTCGGCGGCCAGATCGAGGCCGGGGTCGATGCTGGCCCGCGAAATCATCGCGTCGATCAGGCCGGCCAGCCAGCCGGCGACCGCGCGCGGGGCGACGCCGGGGTCGATCTGCCCGGCCGCGCCGGCGCGGGCGACCAGGACGGCCAGGCCGTCCCGCATCGCCCGGTCGTTGCGCTGGATCAGCTCGGCGAACTCGTCATCGCGGGCGGCCTGGGCGGCGGCTTCCAGCACGAGCCGGACGACCGCGGGGTGCGCGACCTGGCCCGCCAGCTCGGTCACGACGTCGAGCAGCGCGGCCAGCGGATCGTCCGTCTTCGCGGCGGCTTCGAGGCGATCGGCCGTCTCGGCGGCGTCGTCGGTGAAGATCGCCGTGAAGACCGCACGCTTGCTGGGGAAGTAGTGGAAGAGGCTGCCGGAGCTGATGCCCGCGGCCCGGCAGATGTCCGCGGTCGTCGTCCGCTCGAAGCCCTTCTCCGCGAAGCAGCCGGCCGCCGCGTCGACGATCGACGCGCGCTTGGCCGCGTGCTTGGCCGGGTCGACCGTCCTCATCGCTCGACCGGCTCGTCCTGCCAGGGGTAGCCGTGCTCGGCGAAGGCCGGCGCCAGCTCGCGGCCGGTGAGGTCGGTCTTCTCGCGGGCGATCTCCCGGCCGTCGGTCGTGCGCAGGACGAGCTCCTTGCCGTCGAGGTAGACGGCTTCGAGGTCGGCCTCGATGCGGCGGGTCTTGTCGCCGCGGACCAGGGTGACCCGGGTCGGCGACACCGTGACGACGAGGCGCTCGTGCGCCCAGATCGCGGCGAACAGCAGGCCGAGCACGAGCCCGCCGCCGACCGCGGCCAGCGTCGCCCACGGCTGCGGCAGCTTCGTGAGCACCTTGAACACGCCCTGGAAGGGGAAGGCGGGCAGGTCGCTGACCCACGCGGCGATGGCCCAGACGCCCACGCCGAGCGCACCCCCGATGAGCGGGCAGCCGACCCAGGACCCGGTGCGCAGCCACGACGGCTCGTCGACGGTCGTCTCCATGCGGTCCATTATTAGACCGCGTGCTCGGTTTATGAAACCGGGGGTTCAGACGAGCTGGTCGATGACCTCGCGGAGGACCGCTTCGAGGCCCGGTCCGTTCTCGGCGAGGCGGGACGACACGAGCAGCTGGTCCTCGGCCGTGCGCAGCCAGATCGAACCAGCGACCGAGATTTCGATGACGTTGAGGCGGAAGGGGTAGGCGCGGCGGCCCAGGCGGACTTCGGCCTCGCGGACCAGCTGGCCGAGCCGCTCGCCGGCCACGATCTGGCGGCGGTAGAAGCCGGGGGCCCACGGGGTGCTGCCCGACGGCTCGTGCGACCCGCGCAGGGCGGGGCCGCGGGCGTTGGCGAAGTGGCGGGCCGCGGCCGGGGCGAAGAAGTCGACCGCCTGGCGTATCGCCGAGCCGGGGGCGAGTGCGGGCCTGCCGTAACGGATGCGCGGGCTGCGCGGGTCCGGGTCCTCGCGGTTGCGCAGGAAGGCGAGCAGGTCGACCCACCAGCCGGCCCAGTGCGCCTGGACGGCCGCGCGGTCGAGCCCGGCCGGGATGTGCACCGGCACCTGCGGTTCCACCGGCGGCAGCACCTGCCCCTCGGAAACGGACAGCGCCAAGGCGTCCCGGATGTACAGCGCGACGTCGACCTCGGTCTCGCTGCTCCAGCCGGCTCGCCAGGATGTCGTGTTTTCTAGGCGCACGCTTCAACAGTACGCGGAAAAACGCGCCTACCAGGGAGAGTTGGCAAGCCGAAACAACCTCAGGCTTCGCGGACCTGTTGCCAGATCAAGAAGTACGCCCGGTGCACGACGTGCGCGACGCGGCTCTGCGCCGGCGTCGCCCCGAAGGAGGCGAAGGACCGCCACCAGCCCGCGCGTTCGAGCGCGTGCGCGGCCAGCTCCTGGCGCGGGGCGCCGGGCTTGCCGAGCTGGGCGCCGATGTCGGCGTTGCTGCCGACCCGCAGCACCTCTTCGGACAGGTCCTCCGGCATGTCGACCGCGCCGGACGCGACCAGCGTCAGCGCTTCGAGCAGCCGCAGCTGGTGGGCCTCGGGCTTGGCGAGGAGTACTTCGATCGCATCGTGGACACGCTGGCGTTCGGCGGGGTCGGCCGAGGCGTGCGCGAGCGCGGTCACCGAGGCCAGGGCCGCGGCCGCCTTGATGCCGTCGGCGCGGGCGGCGAACACGATCGACAGCCGCTGCCGGACGGCTTCGAGACCGGACGCGTCGAGCAGCGCCCGCCGCAGCGCGCCCGCCGTGATCTCCGGTTCCTTGCGAATGGCCTCGACCGCGTGCGAAATGCCGAACAGGTCGAGCTTCTCCAGCAGCCGCAGCCGGGTGCCCGCCGGGACGTCGCACTCCCAGCTGGTGAAGATGTCGGCCGAGATCAGCATGGTCTGCAGGACGTCGTCGTCGAGCTCGGCGAGCTGCCGCAGGGCCTCGGCGTCGGCGGAGGTGAAGCCGCCGGACTCGGCGGACTCGGCGATCAGCCCGATCACCGGCAGCACGTCGGCGACGCGCGGCTTCAGCGTGGACGCCTGCTTCTCGGCGAGCAGCGTCGCGGCCTTCCAGACGTCGCCGCCGGACCCGTCGACCGACTCGGGCGCGATGGTGTCGGCCTTGTTGAGGACGGCGATCGCGTTGACCGGGCCCGCCTCGCGGCTCGCCGTGGCCGCGGTGAAGGCGGCGAGGGCCTGCTGGTCGTCCGCGCGGACGCCCTGCGTGACGACGTACAGCACGGCTTCCGCACCGGCGACGGCGTTGCGCGAGGTGTCGTCGAGCTCGTCCGAACCCTCTTCGTCGTCCTCTTCTTTGCGGTGCTTCGCCGCACCCAGCAGCTGCTCGGTGCGGGACACCGAAGCGGCGTCGAGCGAGCCGAGGCCGGGGGTGTCGATCACCGTCATGCCCTGCAGGACGGCGTTGGTCAGGTACGCCTCGATGTGCGACACCTGCTCGATGTCGACGCCCAGCTCGGCGGGGATCATGCCGTCGGCGGCGAACGGGAGCACCTGCTTGCGGCCGTCGGTGAAGACGATCTCGACGCGGTCCACCGTGCCGTACTGGAACCGGGTGACCAGCCGGGTGCACTCGCCGATGTCGGTCGGCGCGACCCGGCGCCCGATCAGGGCGTTGACCAGCGTCGACTTGCCCGACTTGATCCGGCCGGCCACGGCCACCTGCAGCGGCGCCCCGAGCCGGCGCAGCACCTCGGCGAACCCGGCGGCGGTGCGTGCGGACACCTGCGGCTGCAGGCGGTGACACAGGTTGGCCACCGACATCGACAGCGGACCCGCGAGCCGGCCCTGCTCCGGTGACGTCACGGCCCCCAGTCCTCCCCGTCGTTCGGCGACCCGTGAATCGTGCCATGCGGGTCATCCCCAGGTCGCACCGAAGGTGGTACCGCCGGCCGACGCGCGGTTTCCGCGCCGCGACCTAGTGTTGTGTGGTGCGACGGCTGAGCCTCTGGATGCGTGCCCACCCCATGGCGGGCGACTCGGTCCTCGCCGTCCTGCTCGGCCTGTTCGACCTGCTGGTGTTCGCCGCCGGCGCCCTGGACGAGGGCCCCGGGCTGCCGCCCTGGTACGTCACCGTGCCGGTGGAACTCGCGATGATCCTGCCGCTGGTGTTCCGGCGGCGGTCACCACTGTGGTCGGCCTACGTCGTGCTGGTGATCGGTGTCGTGCACGCGACGCTGGAGCTGGGCATCTCGAGCATCGCCGGCCTCGCGATGAGCATCTACTCGGTCGTCGTCTACGCCGGGCGGCGGCCGGGGCTGGTGTACGTCGGCGCGGTCGTGGCCGGCTCGGCCCTGATGCTCGCGCTCGGCCCCTCGGACGAGCTCGTCATCTCGGCGCTGTTCCTGGCGTTCGGGATCGCCCTGTGCTGGACCCTCGGCGAGTTCGTCGGGGCCCGGCGCGCCTACGACGTCGAAGTGGAGGCCAGGTTGCACCTGCTCGAGACCGAACGGGACCAGGCCACCCGGATCGCGGTGGCCGAGGAACGCGGGCGGATCGCCCGCGAGCTGCACGACGTCGTCGCGCACGCGGTGAGCGTCATGGTCGTGCAGGCCGACGGCGCGTCCTACGCGATCCAGAGCAACCCCGAGCTCGCTCAGCGGGCTCTGCAAACGATTTCCGAGACCGGCCGCGGCGCGCTCGGCGAACTGCGGCGCCTGCTGGACGTGCTCCGCAGCGACGACGCGGAGGGCGAGCCCCGGGTGCCGCAGCCGGACGCGCACGCCCTCGCCGAGCTGGCCGACCGGATGCGCACCGCCGGCGTGCCGGTGGACCTGGAGCTCGGCGAGCTCGGCGACCTGCCGGCCGGTGTCTCGCTGGGCGTCTACCGGATCGTGCAGGAGTCGCTGACCAACACGCTCAAGCACGCCGGCCGCGGCGCGACGGCTTCGGTGCGGGTGCACCGCACCGGCGACCTCGTCGAGGTGCTGGTGTCCGACGACGGCGCGGGCGCCGCCCAGCTCGTCCCGGCCGGGCGGGGCGACCGGCGGCTGCCGGGCGGGAACGGCCTGATCGGCATGCGCGAACGCGCGCACGTGTACGGCGGGACGCTCGACGTGGGCCCCGCTCCGGGTGGAGGGTGGCAGGTCCGTGCGGCCCTGCCGGTTAGGTTGGACAAGTGATCCGGGTGGTGGTCGTCGACGACCAGGAACTGATGCGCGTCGGGTTCCGGATGGTGCTGGGCGCCCAGGAGGACATCGACGTCGTCGGCGAGGCGGGCGACGGCGCGCAGGCCATCGAGCTGGCCGAAAAGCTGCGCCCCGACGTCGTGCTGATGGACGTCCGGATGCCGGTGCTGGACGGCGTCGAGGCGACGAAGCGGATCGTCGCCGCGGGCACCGCGCGCGTGCTGGTGATGACGACGTTCGACCTCGACGAGTACGTCTACGCGGCGCTGCAGGGCGGGGCGAGCGGGTTCCTGCTCAAGGACACCCAGCCCGGCCACCTGGTTTCGGCGTTGCGCGCGGTCGCTTCGGGCGACGCGGTGGTGTCGCCGTCGGTGACCCGCCGCCTCCTGGACCGCTTCGTCGGCACGGGCGGCGCGCCGATGCGGGACACCACCGAGCTGGACGTGCTCACCGACCGCGAGCGCGAGGTGCTCGTGCTGATCGCCAAGGGTATGTCGAACCTGGAGATCGCCGAGGCGCTGTTCCTGTCCGAGGCGACGGTGAAGACGCACGTCGGGCGGATCCTGGCGAAGCTGGAGCTGCGGGACCGGGTGCAGGCCGTGGTGCTGGCCTACGAAACCGGTCTCGCGCGCCCCGGCCTGGGCTGACGCCGGGTCAGAGCCGGGTCGCCGCGCGGACCAGGCCGGCGAGGGCCAGCGAACGGCTGTGCGGTGGCCAGGCGATCACCGTGGTCACGGTCGGCGCGTCCGGAACCGGCACGGCGACCAGGCCCTCGAGCAGCGCGGCGCGGCTGGACTCGGGCATGACCACCGTGGTGCGGCCGAGCGCGATCAATTGGAAGAGCTGGGTCTGGTTGCGGACTTCCGCACCGGGGCCGTCGGGGTAGGTGCCGCCGGGGCCGGGCCAGCGGGCCAGGGGCAGTTCCGGCAGTGAAGTGACCTCCGCCAGCCGGACCTGGGACCGGCCGGCGAGCGGGTGCGCGGCGGGGAGGATGGCGACCTGCCCTTCCACGGCCAGGACCTCGGTGTCGAGATCGGCCGTCGAGTCGAAGGGCTGGTGCAGCAGGGCGACGTCGGCCCGGCCGTCGTGCAGCGCCTGCTGGGGCTGCGATTCGCAGAGCAGCAGGTCGACGGCGACGGCACCCGGCTCGGCCGCGTACGCGTCGAGCAGTTTCGCGAGCAGTTCGCCGGACGCCCCGGCCTTCGCGGACAGGACGAGCGACGGCGGGCTGGCGGCGGCGGCCCGGGTCCGTCGTTCGGCCGCGGCCAGCGCGCCGAGGATCGCCCGGCCTTCGGTCAGCAGCACCGAGCCGGCACCGGTGAGCGTGACCTTGCGGCTGGTGCGTTCCAGCAACGCGACGCCGAGCCGCCGCTCGAGCTGGGCGATCGTCCGCGAGAGCGGCGGCTGGGCGATGCCGAGGCGTTCGGCGGCCCGGCCGAAGTGCAGCTCCTCGGCGACCGCGACGAAGTAGCGCAACTCCCTCGAGTCCACCCGCTCAGGCTACCCGCCAGACCGATACCACCGGGGTATCGTCGCTCGTCGTCGAGGGTGTTGGTGCTCCGCCGGGACGCACCCATGATCGGGGCATGAACGAACGGACGGTCGCGCTGGTCACCGGCGCGAACAAGGGAATCGGCTTCGAGATCGCGGCCGGGCTCGGCGCGCTGGGCTGGAGCGTCGGCGTCGGGGCGCGCGACGACCAGCGCCGGGAGGATGCCGTGGCGAAGCTGCGCGCGGCCGGCGTCGACGCGTTCGGCGTGCCCCTCGACGTCACCGACGACGCGAGCGTGGCGGCCGCCGCGGCCCTCGTCGAGAGGCGCGCCGGACGGCTCGACGTCCTGGTCAACAACGCCGGCATCGCGGGCGCCTGGCCGGACGAGCCGTCGGCCGTCACGCCGGAGAACCTGCGGGCGGTCGTCGAGACCAACGTGATCGGCGTCGTCCGGGTCACCAACGCGATGCTGCCGCTGCTGCGCCGCTCCGCGCACCCGCGGATCGTCAACCAGTCCAGCCACGTCGGGTCGCTGACCCTGCAGACCACGCCGGGGGTCGACCTCGGCGGGGTCAGCGGGGCGTACTCGCCGTCGAAGACGTTCCTCAACGCGATCACCGTCCAGTACGCCAAGGAGCTGGCCGGCACGCCGATCAAGATCAACGGCAGCTGTCCCGGCTACGTCGCCACCGAGCTGAACGGCTTCCACGGCACGAGCACGCCCGAGGACGGCGCCAAGGTCGCCGTCCGGCTCGCCACCCTGCCCGACGACGGCCCGACCGGCGGGCTGTTCGACGACGCCGGGCCGGTGCCGTGGTGACGTCGGTCAGCGGAAGTCGTCCGGCGGGGTCGTCGCCGGGTCCTTGCCCGCGTGGCGGACTTCGGTGAGCCAGCGGCCGAAGTCCGGCCGGTCCCCGTCGACGTCCGTGTAGCCGTACTCCTTCATCAGCGTCCAGGAGGCCACCGTCTGGCCGGCGAAGCGGGCGACGTCCGGGTCCTGCGCCAGGGCCGCGACGCCACGGGCCAGCAGGTACGGCGTCTCGGAGATCTTGAAGTCGACCGGCGCGATCTTGCCGACCGCGTCACGCCAGTTGTCCTCGGTGACCTCGAAGATGTCCAGCATCGACTCCGAGCGCAGGAAGCCCGGCGTCACCGCGAAGCCGACGCAGCCGTACTCCTTCAGCTCCGCGCCGAGGGCGCGGCCGAGCGCGCGGATGCCGCACTTGGCCAGGTAGTAGGGGAAGCCGGCGCCGACGTAGTCGTCGTTGTCGCCGTCGGTCACCTCCAGCACCAGACCGCGGCGGGCGATCACCAGCGGCAGGAGCTTGTGCAAGGCGATGAGGTGGGTGTCCAACGCGTTGTGCGTCAGCTTGAGCGCGTCGTCGAGGGGCGTCTCCCAGTAGGGCGCGTCGAAGTGGAAGTACATGTCGCCGCCCCAGACGTCGTCGACCAGGATGTCGATTCCGTCCACTTCGGACTCGATGCGGGCCTTCAGCGCGTCCACATCGGACTGTGAGGTGAAGTCGCAGCGGACGACGACCGCCTTGCCGCCCGCCGCCTCGACCAGCTCGCCCGTCTCTTCGATCGTCTCCGGGCGCTTCATCGGTGACGCCGTTTCGCGCGTGGTGCGGCCGGTGACGTACACCGTCGCGCCCGCGCGGCCCAGCTCCACCGCGATCGCCCGGCCGCAGCCCCGGGTCGCCCCGGTGACCACCGCGACCTTGCCCGCCAAACTCATGCTTCCTCCCGTCCCCGCCACGCGGACAGCACCGCGTCGACGTCCTCCGCCAGCCGGTCGGCCAGCCGCCCGTGCGGCCGGATCGACCAGTCGATCGACACCCCGTTGATCACGCCGAGCACCGCACGGGCCGCGCGCGGCACGCTCGGCGCGTGCGGCAGCGAAGGAGCCGCCGCCCGCACCAGCCGCCGCAGTTCGTCCTCGACCGCCGTGAAGTGCTCGCCCAGCAGCGACCGCAGCACCGGGTCGCCGATGTCCACGCCGAGCTGGCCCAGGTGGTTCGCCGCTTCTTCGGCGTCACCGAGCACCGCGTAGACCGCCACCGCCGCGGCGCGCAGGCCGTCGACCGGGTCGTCTGCCCGCTCGGCGCACTCCCGCATCTGCTCGACCGCCCGCCGCGTGGCCCGCCGGCTCATCTCCTGCAGCAGGCCGCTCTTGGAGCCGAACCGCTGCGCGACCGTGCCGACCGATACCCCGGCCTCGGCCGCCACCTGAGCCAGTGTGAAACCGGGGCCGCAGCGGCCGATCACGGTCTCCGCCGCACCCAGCAGCCGCTCATCGGTGATGCTCCTCGGCCGGGCCACCCCATTATTGAACCACAGTTCATTAATGGGGTCGAATCAGGGTTGACTCAGGGTCATCACGGATCGCGCATCGGCCGAAGAGCCAGCAAGGTACTACTCAGGTAGGGGGAGTGGTTCGGCCTCCAGGGTGACGCGCAAACCATCCCCGACCCGCGACGATGAACGCGTCGTAAGCGAGGGGCGGAAGAGGAGCAGTCATGATCGAGGCAACGGGCCTCACCAAACGGTACGGAAAAACGCTGGCGGTGAACAACCTGTCGTTCTCCGTGTCCGCGGGGCAGGTCACCGGCTTCCTCGGTCCGAACGGGGCGGGCAAGTCCACCACCATGCGGATGATCCTCGGCCTGGACAACCCGACGGGCGGCCAGGTCACCATCGGGGGCAAGAAGTACCACGACCTCAAGGAGCCGCTGCGCACCGTCGGCGCGCTGCTCGACGCGAAGTGGGTGCACCCGAACCGCTCGGCGCGCGCCCACCTGCTGTGGATGGCGAAGTCCAACCGCATCCCGGCCACCCGCGTCGACGAAGTCCTCGAGACGGTCGGCCTGACGAGCGTCGCGGACAAGCGCGCCGGCGGGTTCTCGCTCGGCATGTCGCAGCGCCTCGGCATCGCGGCCGCCCTGCTCGGCGACCCCGAGGTGCTGCTGTTCGACGAGCCGGTGAACGGCCTCGACCCCGAGGGCATCCTCTGGATCCGGAAGTTCATGCACCGGCTGGCCGAGGAAGGCCGCACGGTGTTCGTCTCCAGCCACCTGCTTTCGGAGATGGCGCTGACCGCGAGCAACCTCGTGGTGATCGGCCGGGGACAGCTGATTTCGCAGTCGTCCACCGAAGACTTCGTCGCCCGCGCGGCCGAGAACACGGTGAAGGTGCGTTCTCCGCAGCTGGCCGAGCTCCGCGACGCCCTGCAGCGCGCCAGCGCCGGCGTCGTCGAGGAGGCGAACGCGCTCGTGGTGTCCGGGATGGACAGCGACAAGATCGGCGAGATCGCCGCCGCCAACCGGATCGTGCTGCACGAGCTGAGCCCGCAGACCGGCTCGCTCGAACAGGCCTTCATGCAGATCACCGGCGACTCCGTCGAGTACCACACCGGCCTCGACGCCGAGGCGCAGCACGTGCTCGAGTCCGCCAAGTAACCGGGGAAACCAAGACCATGAACCTGCTCGCCGTGGAACGCATCAAGCTGTTCTCGACCCGCTCGCCGTGGTGGTGCGCGCTCATCACCCTGGCCCTGACCATCGGCTTCGCGGCCATCATCGCCGGCGCGACGCCGTCCGACGCCCAGCTCACGCTGCCGGCCACCCAGTTCGGCGGCTCCCAGTTCGGCATCGCCGTCGTCATGGTGCTCGCCGCGCTCGCGGTGACCACCGAATACCGCTTCAACACCATCCGCACGACGTTCCAGGCCGTGCCGCACCGCTCGCCGGCGCTGGTCGCCAAGGCGATCGTGGTCGCGCTGGTCGCGTTGGTCATCGGCGAGCTCGCCGCGTTCGGCGCCCTCGGCCTCGGCATGCTGATGCGGCCGAACGACGGCCTCGGCCTGCACACCTCGCAGGACTGGATGAACGTGGCCGGGCTCGGGCCGGTGTTCGCGCTCAGCGCCGTGCTCGCGGTGGCGCTCGGCATCCTCATCCGGCACAGCGCCGGGGCGATCGCCCTGCTGCTGATCTACTACTTGGCCGTCGAGGAGCTCGTGCAGCTGATCCCGAAGATCGGCAACCACATCCACGAGTGGATGCCGTTCAACGTGGCCAACAAGTTCCTCCGCGGCTCCGCGGTGGTCGACGGCCCGCCGCCGTCGGACTCGCCGCTGAGCCCCGGCTGGGCGCTGGCGTACTTCGCCGGCATCGCGCTCGTGTTCCTGCTGGTCGCGCTCGGGGTCGCGAAGAAGCGGGACGCGTAGGGGGTAACAGGGGAAAAAGGGGAGAACACCGGATCCGGGTCGCGCTGTCGGGGGGCGACCCGGGTCCGGTGTTTCGCAGTAGGCTCGCCTCGACGGACGGGGAGCCCATGATCGAAGCGACAGCACTGACCAAGCGGTACGGCGCGACCACCGCGGTCGACGAACTGACGTTCACCGCACGGTCGGGGCGCGTCACCGGCTTCCTCGGCCCGAACGGCGCCGGCAAGTCGACGACCATGCGGCTGATCCTCGGCCTCGACACCCCGGACGCGGGCCGGGTGCTCGTCGACGGCGTCCCGTACCGGGAGCTGACGGATCCACTGAGGACGGTCGGCGCGATGCTGGACGCCACCTGGCGCCACCCCGGCCGCAGCGGGCGCGACCACCTGCGCTGGCTGGCCGCCACCAACGGCATCCCGGACAAGCGCGTCGAAGAGGTGCTGGCGCTGGTCGGCCTGACCAGCGTCGGCAAGACCCGCGTCCTGCAGTACTCGCTCGGCATGCAGCAGCGGCTCGGGATCGCCGCCGCCATGCTCGGCGACCCGCGCGTGCTGCTGTTCGACGAGCCGGTGAACGGCCTCGACCCGGAGGGCATGGCGTGGATCCGGCAGCTGCTGCACGCGCTGGCCGCCGAAGGCCGGACCGTGTTCGTGTCCAGCCACCTGCTGCCGGAGATGGCGCAGACCGCGCAGGACCTCGTGGTGATCGGCCGCGGCCGGCTGATCTACCAGGGCACCATGGACGAGTTCATCGCGCAGACGAGTGAACACGGCGTCCGCGTCCGCACCCCGCACGCGGACCAGCTGCGCGCGGCGCTCACCGGGCAGGCCGAGTTCACCGAAGCCGACGGTGCCTTCGTGGTGTCCGGAATGGACAGTGACCGGATCGGGCAGCTCGCCTTCGACGCCGGCGCCACGCTGCACGAGCTGAGCCCGATCACCGGCTCGCTCGAGCAGGCCTACCTCGACCTGACCCGCGACGCCGTCGAATTCGCGGTGCCGTCCGCGCCGTCCGCGCCGTCTTCGGAGGCCGCCCGATGATCACCAACCTCCTGCGCGCCGAGCGCATCAAGCTCTTCAGCACCCGGGCGCCGTGGTGGTGCCTGGCCATCGCGATCATCGCGCCGCTCGCCTTCACCGCGCTGTTCTTCGCGCTGGCCGGGCCGGAGATCCCGCCGACGGTCGGCAACACCCAGCTCGCGAGCGGCAACGGCCGGACCGTACTGCTCGTGCTCGCGGTGCTCGCGACCGCATCGGAGTTCAACTGGGGCACCATGCGGCTGACGTTCCAGGCGGTGCCGAGCCGGGTGCCGGCGCTGGTGGCCAAGGTGCTGGTCGTCGGCGCGCTGGGCGCCGTGCTCGGGCTGGTCGTCGGCTTCGGTTCCTGGGGACTGGCGTCGCTGGTGCAGCCGGACGCCGACCTCGCGCTGCACTCGGGCGCCGCCTGGCGCTCGGTGCTCGGCCAGAGCCTCGTCTTCCTCTTCACCGCGGTGGCCGGCGTCGGCGTCGCGCTCCTGCTGCGCAGTGTCGCCTTCGGGCTGACGGTGGTCCTCGTGTGGACGCAGGTGCTCGAAGGCGTGCTCGTCTTCATCCCGGGCATCGGCAAGCACATCTACCAGTGGATGCCGTTCCACGCCGCCGACGAGTTCGTCGGGGCGGGCGGGTTCGCCGCGGGGCCGCTGGGGCTGGCGCCGGCGCCGCTCGGGCCCTGGGGGTACCTCGGTTACTTCGCGGCGATCACCGTTGCCCTGTTCGTGGCCGGTGTACTCGTGACGGCACGACGCGACGCCTGAGCGTGACCGCGGTCTCAATACCGCAAAAAACCTTGTTAACAAAAGGTGAAACACCTGTGGCTTCCCTCACAGGCACCGGACATACTGCTACGACCAGGCAAGATTCATAAGTGAGAGCACCGGACCCGTCTGAACTCCCCCTGGAGGTGAATCTTGACGGTGGACACCGGGCAAGAATTGGGCGGCACGATTCCCCGAGCCCGCGTCGAAGACGACGCTCCCCGGCTCGAACCCATGCTGCACCTCGAATGGTCGCGGGCGATCGAACTCCCGCAGGCCGCCATGACGGCGGCGACGCCGGCGGAACTCCGCCGCGCGTGGGTGCACCGCGCACCCGAAGACAGCGTCCTGGCCCTGTTCCGCGCTTCGGCCGGGATGGCGGGCCCGATCCCCGCGCCGTGGTGGCTGCGCGCGATCGCGGACGGCAAGCTCGATTCGCGGGAGCAGGGTTTCCGCGTCGAGGACCGGATCGCGCAACTGCTCGGCAGGCGCCCGGGGTGGGAATTCGTCCCGTGGGCCGCGGACGGTGAATCCGGCTACTGGGAGTTCATGCCGTCCGAACGCGGCAAATCGGGACACGCGATTCCGACGACGGTGATGAACACCGACCGGCACGAGGGCTGGATCGACGTCCTGCCCGCGCACACCGGGCCGACACCGGACCCGATCCCGATCGCCGGGCTCGCCGGACTCCGGTCGCGTCTCGGGGTGATCGAGGCCGTTCGTTAACCTCTCCCTCCGTGGAGAAAGAAGACGGGCGTCGGCTGCGCAGCGTGGTCAGTTACGTCAAGCGCGGTGGCCGGATGACCGTCGGGCAGCAGCGGGCGTGGGACGACCACTGGCCGCGGCTGGGCCGCACGGTGAGCGAGCTGCCCGAAGGGCCGCTCGACTTCACCGCGTGGTTCGGCCGCGAGGCGCCGGTGATGCTGGAGATCGGCTCCGGCATGGGCGAGACGACCTCGCAGCTGGCCGCCGCGGCGCCGGAGCTCAACTACGTCGCGGCCGAGGTCTACGACCCGGGCCTCGGCCAGCTGATGCTGCGCGCCGAAAAGCTGGGCGTCGAAAACCTGCGGCTGCTGCACGGTGACGCCGTCGTGCTGCTGACCGAGCACGTCGAGCCGGACACGCTGCACGGCGTGCGGCTGTTCTTCCCCGACCCGTGGCCGAAGAAGAAGCACCACAAGCGGCGGATCGTGCAGCCGTCGTTCGCCGCGCTCGTGGCGTCGCGGCTCGCGCCGGGCGGCACCTTCCACATGGCGACCGACTGGGAGAACTACGCCGAGCAGATGCTCGAGGTCTGCTCCGCCGAACCCGCGCTGCGGAACTGCTACGACGGCTGGGCGCCGCGGCCGGAGTGGCGGCCGGTGACGAAGTTCGAGCAGCGCGCCGACGTCGAAGGCCGCGTCTCGCACGACCTGATCTTCGAGAAGCGCTGAAGGGGACTCTCCCCGGATCCCCTGCGGAGAAAGTCCCCTTCAGCTCACTACCCCCGGTATCCGCCCCTCCCCCGACAGAGGGGCGAACGCCTTATTCGTCGGCCAGCGGCTCGGCCTGGACCCGCTTCAGCGCGGGGGTGCAGACCGACGCGCCGAGCAGGGCCACCCCGACCCCGAGCACGACCGGCGCCAGCAGCCACGGGCTGAGGACGATGCCGCGCGCGTCGACCATGCTGTAGAGCCCAACGCCGACCAGTACCCCGACGATTCCCGCGCCGATCGTGGCGACCAGCGCCGGCAGCGCGGCTTCCATCCGCAACGCCCTGGCCAGCACCCGCACCGGCGTGCCCGCGGCCATCAGCGCGCCGAACGTGCGGCGGCGGTCCATCACCGAGCCCGCGGTCGCGACCGCGGCGCTGCAGCCGGCCAGGACGCCCGCCGCGATCAGCCCGATCACGGTGACCCGGCGCAGGTCGCCGAGTTCGGTCTGCTGGTTGTACAGGTACTGGTCGCGGCTGCCGATCTCCGCGCCCGCCGCCGGGCCGGCCAGTGCCGTCCGGACGGTCTCGCGGTTCGCGTCGGTGGTCGGCGCGACGACGGTGTAGTCGGTCAGCTCGAGACCGTCCGGCAGCGCCGCCGGGTCGACGATCAGCGTGTCCGACAGGTCCGCGTCCCGGGGGTGCACGGCTTCCACCCGCGTCCCCGACTTCGCGGCCACCGCCGTCCCCTCCCAGTTCGTGGCGAACTTGTACTGGGCCAGGTCGATCGCCGAGTCGCCGAACACGGCAGGGCCGCCCGCGCAGTTCTCCGGGGTGAGCCCGTAGCGGGTCAGCTTGACGGCGTCGGCGCAGGTCATCACCAGCGCGCGGTGGCCGTACCGGTTGGGGGCCTGGCCCTTGACGAGGTAGACCTCGCCGACCGCGACCGCCTGCTCGTTCTGGCCGTACTTCCGCAGGGCGGCGTTGGCCTGGTCGACCATCGTGCCCGCGTGCCGGCCGTCGGTGTCGACGTAGAGGACGGAGTCGGCATAGGACCGCCCGCCGCCGGCCATCGATTCGAACGTCGGCAGCAGCGTCAGCGCCATCGACCCGGCGAACACCGCCAGCACGATCCCGGCGGAGGCCCGGTAGGCGCCCTTCGGGTCGTCACGCAGGCGGCGGCCGGCGAGCAGCGCGGACGGGCGCCGCCAGATCCGGACGAACGTGCCGCCGACCGCCGACGTCACCCACGGCCCGACGATCGCGGCCGAGCCGACCAGGAAGAACAGGCCCGCCATGACCAGCCCGATCCCGCCGGTCTCCTGCACCGTCGTCACGGCGATGAGGAAGAACGCGCCGGCCGCGGGCAGGGCCAGCAGCCGCCACCAGTGCAGCGGCTTCTTCGTGTGCCCACCGGTCGCGAACAGCGGGTTCTTCAGGACCCGGCGCAGGCCGAGGACGCCGGCCAGCACCACGAGCACCGGGATGGCCAGGACGATGAACACCGTCAGGCCGACCGGCAGCGCGAAGTCGGACGCCAGCCAGGTGCCGCCGGCCCACGGCACGAACGACGCGAGGCCGTGCAGGGCCGGGCTGATCAGCAGCCCGAGGGCCGCGCCGATGCCCGCGGACAAGGTCGTCTCGGCGGCCACCATGTTCGTGACCTGCCCCGGCGTCGCCCCGGCCAGCCGGATCGCGGCCAGCCGCCGTTCCCGCCGGGCCGCGGTCAGGCGCGCCGACGACGCGACGAGCACCAGGCTCGGCACCAGCAGCACGATGATCCCGACCCAGGACAGCAGCATGAGCAGCGCGTCCGGGCTCGCCTTCCCGCTCGGGAACCCCGCCACCTGGGACACGTTCTCCGGCATCGCGTCCGGCGCGTGCCCGGTCAGCGCGACCAGCTGCTCCGGGAACCGGAGACCGTCTTCGCCGAGCGAGCCGACGGGCTTGCCGAACCGGTCGCCGAGCTGGGCGGCCGGGTTGGCCTGCAGGAGCCGGCCGAGCGCGGGGGACACGACGGTCTCGCCGGGGCCGGGCAGCTGCGGCACGCCCGGCGGCAGCTGGATCGACCCGGCCGTCGCCCCGGGCGCCAGCGCGACGTCGACGCGGACGATCTGCTTGCCGTCGAAGTAGTCCTTCGACGCGTTGAAGAGCAGGTTGACCGGGCCGTCGGAGCCGTGGCTGTAGAACTGTTCGCCCTGCCAGAGGGCGCGCTGTTCGCGGTTCTGGGTGGCGAACGGCAGCGTCGCCAGCAGCAGCACCAGCCCGGTCGCGACGGCCACCCCGATCGCGGTGAGGATCGCCGACGTCCGGGTCCGCCGGTCGACCCGCAGCACCCGCAGGGCGATCTGGAGGGAGTTCACGCGGCCAGCCTCGCCGCGATCAGGCCGTCCCGGATGGCGACGGTCTTGGGCATCGACTCGGCCAGCTCGCGGTCGTGGGTCACCACGATCACCGCGGCCCCGGTCTCGTGGGCGGCGCCGAGCAGCGCGTCCATCGTGTCGCGGCCGGTGCGCGTGTCGAGCGCACCGGTCGGCTCGTCGGCGAAGATGACCTTCGGCCGGTGGGTCAGCGCCCGGGCGATCGCGACGCGCTGGGCCTCGCCGCCGGACAGCTCGCCGGGACGGCGGCGCTCCTTGCCGGCCAGGCCGAGGCGGGACAGCCAGACGCGGCCGGCGTCGATGGCCTCCTTGCGCCCGAGCCCGGCCAGCAGCGACGGCAGCGCGACGTTCTCTTCGGCCGACAGCTCGGCCACCAGCATCCCCGACTGGAAGACGAACCCGAACTCGGTGCGGCGCAGTTCGCTGCGCTTCTTCTCGCCGAGGTGGTCGATCCGCTGCCCGGCCAGGAAGATCTGCCCGTCGTCGGCCCGGAGGATGCCGGCCAGGACGTGCAGCAGCGACGTCTTGCCCGAGCCGGACGGCCCGACGATGGCGACGGCGTCCCGCGGCTGGATGTCGATGTCGATGCCGGCCAGGGCGTGCTGGTTGCCGTAGCGCTTCACCAGCCCCCGGCCGGAGAGCACCGGGCCGTTCGTCGCGTGTGGAGTGTTCGGGTCCACGAGGTTCTCCCTGTCGGTCGGATCTTGATGCCGACGAGCCTCGCCGAAACCACGGGGTGTCCACTTCGGGCAGACGGCCAGTGACTGCCCCGGCCGCCTCGGCCGATCGGCCGAGGGAGGGCGGGCCACTCGGCCAAGGTGCGGGCACCGGGGAATCACGTAACGTCACGTTGTGCCCGCCGCGCCCCTGCCGAAAACGCTCTACACCCGCGCCGCCGCCCTGGTGCGGCGCATCGGCGTGCCCGCCGCCGTGCTGTACGCCGCGCTGCTGTTCGACGTCATCTACACGACGCAGGCGGCACTCGACGAGCACGGCCCGCGCTTCGTCGACTTCGGCCTGCTGCCGGGCATCTTCGCGATGGTGGCGTGCGGGCTCTGGGCCCAGAAGCGCGCCGCGGTCGCCGGGGTGGCCGGCGGCGGGGTGCTGATCTTCTCCACCCTCTTCCTGCACGCGTTCCACATCCCGCCGTACTCCTCCGTGCTGCCGAAGGTGACGATCACCGAGGTCGTGGCCGGGGTGCTGATGGTCTACTACGTGGCCCGCCGGGCCCGGGCGGGCGTGGCGTTCTGCGTGGTCGGCTTCCTGGTCGTCGCGGGGCTCATCGCCGTCTTCGGCCGCTACGCCGGAGTCGGTGACATCGACAGCGGCACCGGCACCCAGGCGCTGCTGTTCGGCCTGCTGCTGCTCGTCGGGGCCCTGGTGCCGGCCATCGCGACCCGGGACCGCAGGCCGCAGGCCGATCCGCGGGTGCGGCGGCTGAACCGGGTGAACGAGCTGGCGATGGGGCAGTGGCCGCTGATGGGGCTGCTGGCGTTCGCGCTGCTGTTCGAGTTCGGCTACACGTATTCGAGCAACGCCCGCGGGTTCCCGATCCTGTTCTGTTCGCTGGTCGCGGCCGTCATCGCGGTGCTTTCGCCGCGGCGGCCCGCCGACGCGCTGCTCGGCCTCGCCGGGATCATGCTCGTCTCCGCGGTCGTCACGCCGTTCCTGAATCTGCGGTCCTACGACTACCAGATGCCGGGCGGGGTGCCGGCCGTGCAGGTGATCGCCGGCATGGGCGTGGTGGTGAACCTGACCCGCGCCCAGGGGCTGAGCCGGTCCTGGCCGCGGATCGCCGTGCTGTCGAGCGTGGTGGCGCTCGCCGCGATCCTCAACTCCTACCGGTCCCGGGGCCTGCAGACCGACCCGGAAACCTTGACACTGCTGGCCTTCGCCGCGGCGCTGATGCTGGGCATCTCGATCGCCGTCGGCCTGATGCTGCGCTCGCGGGACGCCCAGCGCACCCAGGCCGTGCAGACGGCGGTGAGCGACGCGCAGACGGCCGAGCGGATGGCGCTGGCCCGCGAGCTCCACGACGTCGTCGCCCACCACGTCACCGGGATCGTCGTGCAGGCGCAGGCCGCGCGGATGATGGCCGAGAAGAAGCCCGAGATCGCGGTCGAGGCGATGGCCCGGATCGAGAACGCCGGCGTCGAGGCGCTCGCGGCGATGCGGCGGCTGGTCCGTTCGATGCGCGGCGACGCGCCCGCCGGGATGAGCGAGTTCAGCGAGCAGGCCACCACCGATCTCGGCGCGGACCTGCGGAAGCTCGTCGAGACCGCGAACCACGGCGTGCCGACGTCGATGCACCTCGACGTGCCGCCGGACCTGCCGCACGAGGTCGGCCGCTCGGCGCTGCGGCTGGTGCAGGAGTCGCTGACCAACGTCGGCAAGCACGCTTCGGGCGCGACCGAGGCGTTCGTCGTCGCCGAGGTGCAGGGAGATCAACTGCACCTGAGGGTGACGGACAACGGGCGGGAGACGGCGCACCGGCCGGCCGGCGGCTCGGGCGGCTACGGTCTGGTCGGCATGCGCGAACGCGTCGCGCTGCTCAAGGGCCGGTTGTCGGCCGGGCGGGATCCGGACGGCGGCTGGCGCGTCGAAGCTTGGCTGCCGCTGGCGGCCGGAGAAGACCAGGAAGGGGACGAGTGATCCGGGTACTGATCGCCGACGACCAGGAGATGGTGCGGATGGGTTTCCGCATGATCCTGGACGCGCAGGACGACATCGAGGTCGTCGCCGACGTCGCGGACGGCGTCTCGGCGGTCTCGAAGGCCCGCGAGCTGCGCCCGGACGTCTGCCTGCTCGACATCCGCATGCCCGGACTCGACGGCCTGGAGGTCACCCGGCAGCTGGCCGGCCCGGACGTGGCGGACCCGCTGAAGGTGGTCGTGGTCACGACGTTCGACCTCGACGAGTACGTCCACACGGCGCTGCGCAACGGCGCGTCCGGGTTCCTGCTGAAGGACGCGGGCCCGGCGCTGCTGATCGAGGCGGTCCGCGCGGCCGACCGCGGTGACGCGCTGGTGTCGCCGCAGATCACCGTGCGGCTGCTCAAGCACTTCAACGGCGGCGCGGTGAAGCCGCAGGCCGCCTCGCCGTCCGAGCCGCTGACGCCGCGGGAGCTGGACGTACTGAAGGCGGTCGCGCGCGGGCTGACCAACACCGAGATCGGCGCGGAGCTGTTCATGTCGCTGTCGACGGTGAAGACGCACCTGGCGTCGGTGCAGAGCAAGATCGGCGCGCGGAACCGGGTGGAGAGCGCGGCGTGGGCGTGGCGGAGCGGAGTCGTTTCGTGATTCCGGGTGCGTAGTATCCAGAGATGCAACGCCGTTTCCACGCCCCTGTCGTTCTCCCCGCCGACCCGTCCTGTTCGCTTCTCCGTGACGCGGTCGTCGACGTCGACGCCGATGGGCGCATTTCGTACTGCGGACCGGCGGCCACCGCCCCGGAATCCACCGCACCGGTCACCACCCTGACCGGCATCCTGCTGCCCGGCCTGGTCAACACGCACGCGCACAGCCCGATGACGCTGCTGCGCGGCATGGGCGGCGACCTGCCGCTGCTGCCCTGGCTCAACGAGATCATCTGGCCGGCCGAGGCGAAGCTGCGCCCGGAGGACGTCCGCACCGGCATGCTGCTCGGCTCGGTCGAGATGCTGCGCCACGGCGTCACGACCAGCGCCGAGATGTACTTCGAAGGCGAGCAGCTGGTCGACGCGGTCCTGACCACGGGCGGCCGGGTACTGGTCGCGCCCCCGGTGATGGAGCTGCCGGGCCTGGACTGGAAGGCCCAGCTGGCGGCGATCGAGCGCTGGATCGACACGGACGGCCTCCGTTTCGGCCACGGAGACCGCATCGAGCTCGGCTACGGCCCGCACTCGGCGTACATGCTCTCTTCCGACGGCTTGCGCGCGACCGCGGAGTCGGCGCTCTCGCGCGGCGCGTTGGTCCAGATCCACGTCGCCGAGGCGGCGGCGGAGGACACAGCGGTTCGTGCTTCTCATGGTTCGGTGCCGGCTTTGCTTCGTGAGCTGGGCATGCTGGACGGCCGGGTGCTGGCGGCGCACTCGATCCACCTGTCGGATTCGGACATCGCGCTGTACGCGGCCCACGGCGTCGGCATGGCGCACTGCCCGGGCTCGAACGCGAAGCTGGCTTCGGGCATCGCGCGGATCGCGGACCTGCGCGCGGCAGGGGTTTCGGTGGGACTCGGCACCGACGGCCCGGCGTCCAACGACGACCTCGACCTGTGGGAAGAACTGCAGCTCGCGGCCATGTTCGCCCGCCTGGCCACGGGCGATTCGACGGTGCTGACGGCGGCCGACGTCTTCCTGCTGGCGACTCGGGGCGGGGCTGCCGCCTTGGGCCGGTCCGACATCGGTTCTTTGGAGCCGGGCCGGTGGGCCGACCTCGTGCACATCGACCTGGACGACCCGGCGTTCGCCTGTGGCTTGGACGTGCCGGACGCGCAGCTGCTGTCGAACCTGGTGTGGGCGGCCGGGTCACGACGGGTGCGGGATGTGTGGGTCGCGGGTGAGCAGGTCGTGGCCGACGGCGAGTCGACGAAGGTGGACCGGGCGAAGGTGCAGGCCGGCGTGGCCGAGACAGCGGCGCGGCTGCGGGCTTGATCCGGAGTCGCGCCCAGACCTCCCCGCCCACCCCGATCCGAAGCCGTAGTCACAATCGGGCCCAGCAGATCCCGCTTTCACCGCGGCAGCGACCGAGCCTTGCCGGCACCCTCGCCCTCTCCGGGCAGGGCGCCGACAAGTCGGAACGCCCTTCTTTCCGGCGCCACACCGGCCCGAACAGACGCTGACGCCCCGGACCTGCACCCCATCCAGCCCTCCCCGGCCACCCCGATCCGAAGCCGAAACACGGCCGGTGGTGCCGGGTCAAGGCACGCTTTCCCGCCTTGACACAACCTGCCGGCCGTTGAACAATCCGGCGTTCGGGCCGGCGGGAACCCCTCAGTCAGGGTTCACCACCGATCCCCACCATGGCGAGGCTCTGCGGCAGCCAACCGCAGCCCAGGCACGGCCCGCCCTCCCTGGGGGCTGCCCCCGCTTCCAGCGTATCGGCGGCATCGGACAAAACCCGGCCCCAACAAACCCCCGCACCCAAGTTGTCCACAGCCCGACCCGCCAGTGGACAACTCACCAGAGCCGTAAACGCAGAAAGCAAAACGGCCCCACACCCAAGAGGGTGCAGGGCCGCAAAGCCAAAGATCACCGAGGCGCCGGACCAGCCTGGTCCGAAAGCATCCGCAGCGCGTTCACCAGGCCGTTGACCAGCCCCCGAACCAGGTCGCCCTCCTTGAACGACGCCACCATGCTCGCCACCGCGAGCTTGGCACCGCGGTCCGGCAGCCGCACATAAGCGGCCTTGCCCGTGACGATCTCGATCTTGCGCTCACCCGGCGAGACCGCGATCAGCACCGAGTTCGACGGGTCCGCCGTCATCGCGTGCAGCTTCTCCGCCGTCTCGCGGCTCTCCGCGCCGAGCTCGCCGAGGTACAGGCTGAAGTCCAAGCCGGTCTCGCGCGAAGCGAACGTCAGCGCCTCGTCGAGGCGGGCCAGCTGGCGGGTGTTGAACGGCCCGGACGGCGCCTCCGGCTCGTACATCTTGGCCGCGGACACCCGTCCGGTGGCCATCAGAGCCTCGCCGTAGCCCAGCTCGGACTCGTCGACGCGCTTCGTCAGCTCACCAGTTGCCACGAGCGCCTCCCGCCGCGGTCGGGGCGCCCTCGGGCGCGCTGTTCTCGGTGCCGGCGTGCCGGTGGGCCGTGCCCGCCCCTTCGGGGTTGGCGCTCCACCACATGGCCGGGTACTCCCAGGCCTGGCCGGACCGGTGCCGCGGGGCACCGCCGGACCTGCGCCGGAGCGTCAGCAGCCCGGCGAGGCCGTAGATGGCCAGCGGGATCACGGCGAAGACCACGATCGTCTCGACGATGTTCACGCCGGTGAGCGTATCGGATGACCTCCGCACCCACCGCGCGCGGCGCACTCGACCGTTCGTCGTAAGCCGAGTGCCGTCCGCCGCTTGGCTCGCGGCCACTGGAACGTTGGGGCGAAGACCGTCGGGCCGAAAGGTTGCAACTCAACGTACAGGCGGCCGCACCCGCCGCTGTCGTCTTGTCGGGGCCTTGAAATCCTCGTAGCTTTTTCACCTGTACGGGCCTTGCGCCCCGCTCCCCAGCCCCAGCAGGTAACGCACCGGTCCCAGGAGGCCTTGCCATGAACAGCGTCCAGACGCCCGCACAGGCGATCACCGAGACCACCTCGTCACTGAGCGAAATCGAATTCGTGCCCGGAACGCGTGTGACGGCGGGCACAAGGGTTACCCGGGGTACACGCGTCACTCGCGGTACACGTGTGACGGCGGGAACGCGGGTCACGATGGGCACCCGGGTGACGGCGGGCACGCGAGTCACCCGAGGGACCCGGGTCACGCGCGGCACACGCGTCACGATGGGCACGCGTGTGACGGCCGGCACGCGAGTCACCTGCGGCACGCGCGTCACGCGGGGCACTCGGGTCACCCGCGGCACGCGCGTCACCATGGGCACCCGCGTCACCTGCCAGAGCGACTACGCGCTCGCTGCCTGACCCGTACTCCAGGGACGCGCGCTACCTCAGCGCAAGCACCCGGCTCGCCCCGGCCGCCGCACAGGCAGCCGGGGCGCCGGCTTGTCAGGGGGCGCTCCGCCCGCCGGAGGAGCTAAGCGGCGGAGCCCAGATACGGCCGCCAGAGCGGGTCGGCCTCCTTGGAGTGCGCGAGCAGCCGCCAGTGCGGGCCGTGGGGCGCCCGCGGGACGATCCGCAGCCGCCAGCCGATCTCCGAGAGCAGCCGGTCCGCTTTGCGGTGGTTGCACTTGGCGCAGCAGGCGACGCAGTTGGTCCAGCTGTGGGGGCCACCCCGGCTGCGCGGGAGGACGTGGTCGATCGTCTCGGCCCGCCCTCCGCAGTAGGCGCAGCGGTAGCGATCCCGGTGCATGAGCCCCGCACGGGTCAGCGGCACCTGCGCGCGATACGGTACGCGCACGTACGTGCTGAGGCGGATCACCGAGGGCACCGGCAGCGAAACCTTCGCCGAATGCAGCTCGATCCCGCCGGGGTCACCGTGGACCACTTCGGCCTTGCCGCACATCACGAGCACCACGGCGCGCCGCAGCGGCAACGCCGTCAGCGGCTCGAAGGTGGCGTTGAGCAGGAGCACCCGGCGCCGGCCCCAGGCCGGGGCGGCCGGATCCCGGCCTCTACTACGCTGTCCGGGCGGGCGGGTCACTCCCCCTGGGCGGGTCCCCGGCCCGGCCGGGACGGTTCCGCCGGATGCGGAACCCCCCGGATAGGCACGCAGAACCACCTCTGGCGCCTCGTCGGCCGTGGCTTGGCCGGAGACGCCGCGGGGGCTGGGTTGTCGGTCTGGCACTCGACCACCTCCAGGGGCGTAGGCATAGTCGACCACAGAACAGGCCCCCAGCGCACGTGTGTTACAAGACGTGTCACATCCGCGCGACCCAACATCCACTCGGCGTTGGGGTGCCCGACCCGATCGGAAGGATGAACGAACCGCCGTGCTTTCCCTGCTCCCCTCCGCCGACCCGCCGTGCGTGAAGGACCCCAGTACGTTCTGCTACACGGTGTACGACGTCACGCACAACCTGTGGCTGGCGGGCTCGGCGAACTGGCTGATCACCAAGCCGGTCAAGATCCTGATGATCATCGTGATCGCGTTCCTGGTGCGCCTGATCCTGAGAAGGCTGATCAACCGCGTCACGACCCTGCCGAAGACCGGCGGCAAGCTCCCGTCGCTGCTGCGCCCCCTGCGCGAGCGCGCCCCGGAGGTGCTCGGCTCCGCCGTGATCGAACGGCGCCGCCAGCGCGCGAAGACCATCGGCTCGGTGCTGAAGTCGATGTCGACGTTCCTGATCTACGGCCTGGCGTTCATCCTCGTGCTGGGCGAACTCGGCATCAACCTCGGCCCGATCATCGCGTCGGCGGGCATCATCGGCGTCGCGATCGGCTTCGGCGCCCAGAACCTGGTCAAGGACTTCCTGTCCGGGATCTTCATGATGGTCGAGGACCAATACGGCGTCGGCGACGTCGTGGACGTGGGCGAAGCATCCGGCACGGTCGAGTCGGTGGGCTTGCGCATTACGACGCTGCGTGACGTCAAGGGTACGGTCTGGTACGTCCGCAACGGCGAAGTGCTGCGCGTCGGCAACTCGAGCCAGGGCTTCGCGGTGGCGGTCGTGGACGTCCCCCTCGGGTACACGGCCGACGTCGAGCGCGCGACGACGGTGCTCGCCGACGCGGCGGTCACGGCCACGGAGTCCGACGCGCTCAAGGACAACGTCCTCGAGCCGCCGGAGATGCTGGGTGTGGAAAGCGTCACACCGGAAGGGCTCTCGCTCCGCCTGACGGTGAAGGTCCGGCCGGGTAAGCAGTGGGCGGTGCAGCGGGCGCTGCGGGCCCAGCTGCTGGCGGCTCTGGAGGAGGCGGGCTTCGAACCGCCGCTCGGCCGGCTGTTCCCGCCCGCGGCCCCGGCCGTCGAGAAGTAGGCGCCATTACGCTGGGGAGCGGGTTCGCGACGAACCGGAACTGTGCGGACCGGGCGTCGGGAACCCGCACCCCAAGGGCAAAATGGAAGGCGTGTCTGCAGTGAGCGAACCGGCGAACCTCTACGAAGCGGTCGGCGGCGAACCGACCTTCCGCCGGATCGTCGGGCGGTTCTACGAGGAGGTCGCGCGCGACGAGGTCCTCCGGCCCCTCTACCCCGAAGAGGACCTCGGGCCCGCCGAGGAGCGGTTCCGGCTGTTCCTCATCCAGTACTGGGGCGGCCCGCACACCTACTCCGACCAGCGCGGGCACCCGCGGCTGCGGATGCGGCACGCGCCGTTCAAGATCGGGCCGCTCGAGCGGGACGCCTGGTTGCGGTGCATCCGGATCGCCGTCGACGAAGAGAACCTCGAAGAACCGTACCGGGGGCAGCTGTGGGCCTACCTGGAGATGGCGGCGCACAGCATGATGAACAGCTTCGTCTGATGACCTCGGCCGCCTGGTGGCGCGATGCCGTCTTCTACCAGGTCTACGTGCGCTCGTTCGCCGACTCGGACGGTGACGGCGTCGGGGACCTGGAAGGCATCCACTCCCGGCTCGGTTACCTGGAGCTGCTGGGCGTCGACGCGCTGTGGCTGACGCCCTTCTACCGCTCCCCCATGGCCGACCACGGCTACGATATCGCCGACCCGCGGGACGTCGACCCGATGTTCGGCACCCTCGGCGACTTCGACGTGCTGCTCACCGAGGCGCACAAGCGGAACATCAAGGTCACCGTGGACGTGGTCCCGAACCACACCAGCAACCAGCACGCCTGGTTCAAGTCGGCGATGGCCGCCGCGCCGGGCAGCCCCGAGCGCGACCGGTACATCTTCCGCGACGGCGTCGGGCCGAAGGGCGAAGACCCGCCGAACAATTGGGTCAGCGCCTTCGGCGGCCCGGCCTGGACGCGCGTGCCGGACGGCCAGTGGTATCTGCACCTGTTCGCGCCGCAGCAGCCGGACCTCAACTGGGCCAATCCCGAGGTCGCCGCGGATCTCGAGCGCACGCTGCGGTTCTGGCTCGAACGCGGCGTCGACGGCTTCCGCATCGACGTCGCCCACGGCATGGCCAAGCCGCCCGGCCTGCCGGACATGGACCCGCGCGCGAACGCGCTGGGGCCGAGCCACTACTACGACCCGCGGTGGGACCACGACGGGGTCCACGAGATCCACCAGATGATCCGCAAGGTGCTCGACGAGTTCCCGGACGCGATGGCGGTCGGCGAGATCTGGGTGACCGACGAGGAACGCCTGTCGCGCTACCTGCGGCCCGACGAACTGCACCTGGCGTTCAACTTCCGGCTGGTGCTGACCCACTTCGACGCCGACGCCATGCGCACGGCCATCGAGCGCTCCCTGGCCGTCCCCGCCCGCACGGGCGCCCCGGCAACTTGGACGCTGGGCAACCACGACGTCTGGCGCCAGGTCAGCCGCTACGGCGGCGGCTCGGTGGGCGTGCGGCGCGCGCGGGCGATGGCCCTGGTGGAGCTGGCGCTGCCGGGCGCGGTGTACCTGTACAACGGCGAAGAACTGGGGCTGGCGAACGTTTCGCTGTCGCCGTCGGACATGACCGACCCGCGGGCCAAGACGAGCGGGGCGGAGTTCGGGCGGGACGTGGCGCGGGTCCCGCTGCCGTGGGAGGGCGACCTGCCGCCGTTCGGGTTCTCGCGCAATCCGCGCACGTGGCTGCCGATGCCGGCTTCATGGGCGGGGTTGACGGTGGAGAAGCAGATCGAGGACGCGGACTCGACGCTGTCGCTGTACCGCGCCGCCATCGAGCTGCGGAAAACACACGCGGCGTTCAGCGGCGACGAGCTGGAGTGGTACGGCGCACCGGCAGGCTGTTTCGCCTTCCGGCGGCGCGGGGGTGGGCTGGTGTGCGCGTTGAACACGTCGGCCTCGCCGATCGCGTTGCCGCCGGGTGAGGTGTTGTTGTCGAGCAGTCCGCTGGTGGAGGGGAAACTGCCCGCGGACTCGGCCGCCTGGCTCGTCTAGCTCTGGCCACCCGAACCCGAGCCGTCGTCGAAGGCGCCGCTGGCCAGCCAGGCCACCAGGGCCGCGGCCTGGAGGTAGGGCGCCGCCTGGGCGGCCGCCCGGCCCGCCGCGCGCGTGCGACCCCACCTCTCAGGTCTTTCGGCGCGCTCCGGCGCCTGCTCGCCCGCCGGACGGTCGCGCCGCCACTGCGGCTCCGACACGCGGACTTCGTCGAGGAAGTCCGCGGTCGGGTCGTTGTCCGGGGTCATGCCTCCAGCGTGCCACCATCCGGGCCGGATGGTGGCCGCCGTAAGGACTTCGTCAGAACAACAGCGGCAACAGCGCGTGACGGCGTCGCACGATCGCGCCATAGCGCGCGTCCAGGCGCATCCACGAGTCCGTGGCCGTCACGCGGACCACGTCACCGGGCACGTCCGAGTCCACGAACCCCATGCCGGACATCGCGAACAGGCAGCGCATCTGCACCTTGACCTCGACCGAACCGCCGCTCACGGTCAGCACCGCCTGGTCCATCAGCGACGCCGGCGGCGTGCCGTGCGGGCCCACGTTGTCCCTGGCCAGCGTGACGCCGCGATCCGCCAGCTCGGACACCACCTGCGCCGGGAGCTCGTCGACCAGCGGCCAGCGGCCGGGCGGCGGGAGCTCGCCGTGCCAGAGCAGGTCGCGGGCCGGGCCCGGGTCCATCCGGGGCCCGCCCGCCACGGTCAGCGCCGCGAGCAGCTCGTTGCCGGACACCGTGACGTCACCGGGTGTCACGTCCCCGGCCACCGCTCGGGTGGCCAGGCACTCGAACGGCGTCGACGTCCAGGCCTCGACCACGCCGTCGCCGCGCCGGCGCAGCCGGACGGCCGTCTGGCCGTCCAGCCGGACCGCGCGGGCGACGAACGCGCCGAGGGTCTCCCGGTCGGCCGCGTCCGGCACGAACAACTCAGGCATCCGCGAACCCCTGCTTCAGAAACTCCGACTCGGCCGGGCTGAGCCTACGCGGCCGCAACTCGACCGTGTCGTACGGCGCCAGCACCGTCTCCGCGGTGACCGCCACCGGGTCGTCCGGGGACGGCCCGCCGTGCACCCGGTAGGCCAGCGTGAAGCTCGCCGCGCGCAGCTGCGTCAGGTCGATGTCCACCCGCAGTTCCTGCCCGGACACCACGATCGG
This sequence comes from Amycolatopsis sp. NPDC003731, assembly GCF_053586895.1. Taxonomy (NCBI): domain Bacteria; kingdom Bacillati; phylum Actinomycetota; class Actinomycetes; order Pseudonocardiales; family Pseudonocardiaceae; genus Amycolatopsis; species Amycolatopsis sp. NPDC003731. The sequence goes on from NZ_JBSFNC010000073.1 coordinate 42,563, forward strand.
CGCCTTGTAGGCCACTTCCAGCCGCACCACGACGATGCCCTTCGGCAGCTGGTCCAGCCCCGCCTCGACGGCGCCCTTGAACAGCAGCGGGATGCGTGCCTCTTCCAGCAGCGTCACCAGCTTCGCGTGGTTGACGTGGCCGTAGACGTCCATGTCCGTCCAGCGCGGGCGGACGTGCGATACGTAGGTCACCGCACCGTGCTCCGGATCTGGCGGGCCGCCACCGAGAGGGTCGCCAGGTCGAGCCGGCCGGACTTGGTGATCTCGTCTAGCGCGACGCGCGCCCGCTGCAGCCGGGACGCGTTCGTCTTCTCCCACTGCGCGATCTTGGCGTCCCCGGACGAGCCCGGATCGCTGTGCCGCAACGCATCGAGCGTGATCGCCCGCAGCGAACCGTAGACGTCGTCGCGCAGCGAAAGCCGGGCCAGCGCGTGCCAGCGGTTGCCGCGTTCGAGCTTGCTGATCTCGGTGAGCATCGAGTCGATGTCCAGGTGCGCCGAGAGCGCGTAGTACAGCTCCGCCGTCTCGGCCGGGCTGTGCACCGCGTCCACGCCGATCTGCTGCTCGGCGAGCTCGGCGACCTCGGTGACGTCGAGCAGGCCGTAGGTGTGCAGCAGCAGCGACACCCGGCGGGCCAGGCCCTCGGGCACGTTCGCGGCGATCAGCTCGTCGACGTGCTTCTGCACCGACTCGGCTTCGCGGCCGCGCAGCAGGTCGCCGATGTTCGGGACGAGCTTGTCGAGCACCCGCCGGAAGCGCTTGATCTCCGACAGCGGGGCCAGCGGCTGCGGCCGGTTGGTGAGGAACCAGCGCGCGGCCCGGTCGAGCAGGCGCCGCGTCTCCAGCACCATCGCGTCGGCGACGTCGGTGTGCACGACGTTGTCGAGCGCGTCGATCTCCTTCCACAGCGCGGGGAGGTCGAACACCTGCGTCACCACGGCGTACGCGCGCACCGCGTCCGTCGCCGTCGCGTTCATTTCCTCCATCAGCCGGTAGACGAAGGAGATGCCACCGCCGTCGACCACCTCGTTGGCGATCAGCGTGGTGATGATCTGACGGCGCAGCGGGTGTTCGCCGATCGCCGAGCCGAACCGCTCGCGCAGCGGCTTCGGGAAGTACTCGGGCAGCCGCGCCGCGAAGACCTTCGAGTCGGGCAGGTCGCTGGCCAGCAGCTCGTCCTTCAGCTCCAGCTTGACGTGCGCGAGCAGCGTCGCCAGCTCCGGCGAGGTGAGGCCCTTGCCCGCCTTCTCCAGCTCGCGGAACTCCGAATTGCTCGGCAGGGCCTCGAGCTTGCGGTCGAACGCGCCCGCGGCCACCAGCGCCTGCACCTGGCGCGCGTGCACCGACAGCATCGGCGCGGCGTGCGCGCGGCTGACGCCGAGGACGGCGTTCTGCCGGTAGTTGTCCTTGAGCACCAGCGCGCCGACCTCGTCGGTCATCTCCTCCAGCAGCTCATTGCGCTGCTCGCGCTCCAGCTTGCCGGTCTGGACGAGGTGGTCGAGCAGGATCTTGATGTTGACTTCGTGGTCGGAGCAGTCGACGCCGGCCGAGTTGTCCAGCGCGTCGGCACCGCGCCCGTCATCGGGTAGCCGATCATCGGCAGCTCGACGTCCCCGACCCGGTACCAGTCGAAGAGCGGCCCGACGCT
>NZ_JBSFNC010000074.1:0-43892 GCF_053586895.1 Amycolatopsis sp. NPDC003731
GGTCGTCCGCCCAGGCCACCGGGTCGTCGTACCCGGTGGCCGGGACGTCGGAGGCGCCGTGGCCCCGGACGAATGAGTCATTCGCGACGTTCCGGCCAGGGGATACGAGCGACCTCAGCCCCTACCAGCGCGCTGGCCACACCACCTGCGCCGCGCCCTGGCCGCGCCGTACCGGCTCGGCCGCCGCCAGCCAGCGGCCGTCGCGCAACCTCTCCACGCCCGTGGCCGCTCCGATCTCCGCCGGGGCCGTCGAGAAGCCCTGGCCCCTCGCCTTCAGCTCCGCCGTCTCCGGCTGGTCCAGGAAGGCCTGCTCCACCTGGGCCGCCGCCGCGTTGCGCTGGGAGGCTCGCGGGGCCGCGATCGCCTGCTCCAGCGACAGCCCGCGGTCCAGGCGGCCGAGGATCACCTGGAGGACCGTCGTGATGATCGATGCTCCGCCCGGCGAGCCCGTCGCGAAGAACGGGCGGCCGTGGTCGAGGACGATCGTCGGGGCCATCGAGGACCGCGGGCGCTTGCCCGGGCCCGGGAGGTTCGGGTCCGGGACGCCCGGGGTCACCGGCGTGAACGAGAAGTCCGTCAGTTCGTTGTTCAGCAGGAACCCGCGGCCCGGCACCACGATGCCGCTGCCACCCTCCTGCTCGATCGTCAGCGTGTAGGCGACGACGTTGCCCCACTTGTCCGCCACCGTCAGGTGCGTCGTGTTCTCACCCTCGTACGGCGTCGGCGCCGCCGCGGATCCGGCCGCGCACGTTGCCGGGTGCCGCGGGTCCGCCGGGGCGACCGGGCTGGTCGCCGCCTTGTCCTTCGAGATCAGGCAGGCCCGGCTGTCGGCGAAGCGCTGGCTAAGCAGCTCGCGCGCCGGGACGTCGATGAACGCCGGGTCGCCGATCCAGCGGTTGCGGTCGGCGAAGGCGAAGCGGGTCGACTCCAGGAAGTACTGCAGGTAGTCGGCCTTGCTCGCGTGCTCGAGGTCGAAGTTCTCGAGGATGTTGAGCGCCTCGCCGACCGTCAGCCCGCCCGAGGACGGCGCCGGCATGCCGTAGACGTCGAGACCCTCGTAACGCGCGTGCGTCGGGTCGCGCTCGATCACGTCGTACGCGGCCAGGTCGCCGGTGGTCAGCTTCCCGGGCCGGACGTTCAACGTCGACGCCGGGTCGACCGGCGGCTTCTGCACCGTCTTCGCGATGTCGGCGCCGATCGGGCCGCGGTACAGCGCGGCGACGCCGGACCGCTCCAGCTGGGCGTACGTCGCGGCCAGGTCGGGGTTCCGGAAGACCGTCCCCGGCGCCGGGGGCGCGCCGCCCGGCAGGTACAGCGAACGCGTCGACGGGAACGCCGAGAAGCGCGCCGCGTTGTTCGCGATCTGCGTCTGGAACGTCTGGTCGACGACGAAGCCGTCGCGGGCCAGCTTCTCCGCGGGCTTCAGCGACTTCGCCAGCGAGCGCGTCCCCCACTTGCGCAGCGCCTCGGCCCAGGTCGCGGGCGTGCCGGGGACGCCGACGCTCAGACCGCTGGTGACGGCGTCGGCGAACGGGAGCGGCTGGCCGTTCTCGACGAACAGGTTCTGGTCGGCGGTCTTCGGGGCGGTTTCGCGGCCGTCCAGGGTGTGCACGCGGCGGGTCTTGGCGTCGTAGTAGACGAAGAACCCGCCGCCGCCGACCCCGGCGGAGAACGGGTCGGTGACCCCGAGCGCGGCGGCGACCGCGACGGCCGCGTCGACGGCGTTCCCGCCGTCGCGCAGGACCTGCGTGCCGATCGCGGTGGCGTCGGCGTCGATGCTGGCCACGGCACCCCCGAAGCCGACGGCGACCGGCGACTTCGGCGTGGGTGTGGCGGCGGTGGCGGGTGCGGCGACGCCGGCGGTGAGCACGGCGGCGACGGCCAGGACGAGCGTGGTGCGGCTCCAGTGCGCGGGCATGCGGGCGAGTCTGCCCCTTGGTCAAGGCAGCTTCAAGCCGTCATCCGACTTATGCACGGTTCTCGGAATCCCTCCCGGCCGCAAGACTGGACCGAGGAGATCGCTCAGCGAACGTGGAGGGAAACCCGTGCGCCTGTCCGCCCTGCTCCCCTTGCTCTCCGCCCTGCCGATGTTCGTGCTCCCCGGCGTCGCCGCGGCCGCACCGGCGCCGAACTGCTTCGACGCGACCGCCCCGCTGACCGTCGAGGAGCAGCGGCTGACCGCGACGATGCCGGCCGGCGGCCCCGCCGTCGGCCCCGAGCTGGTCCGGCTGGCCGGGCTCGACCCCTTCGTCGCCGCGGTCGAGCACGACCTCTGTGCCGCGCGCACCCCGCGCCGGGCCGAACGGGTCGTCACGCAGGCCGGGGCCCGGCTGTGGCGGACGGCGGTCGACCGCGCCCAGGGCCGCACCCCCGGCCTCGGCACGCTCGACCGCTTCGACGACCGGCCGCTGTACTGGGCGCGGCTGCAGCTCAGCAGCGCGATCCGGCAGTGGCGGCCGCCCTTCGCGCTGCCGGCCTCGCAGCGGACGTCGCTGCTGGCGGCGTTCGACCACGGATCGCGCGGCCTCGACGACGTCCGGTTCCCGCTCGGGAAAACGCGGCGGGTCATGGTGAGCGGCTTCGACCCGTTCCAGCTCGACGGCGCCGGTGTCCGGATCTCGAACCCGGCCGGGGCCTCGGCGCTGCAGCTGGACGGGCGGATCCTCAGCACGCCGTCGGGGCCGGCCGTGGTGCAGGCGGTGAACTTCCCGGTCGTGTGGGGCTACTTCGACGCGGGCATCGTCGAAGCGGCCTACGGCACGGCGTTGCGCGACCGCGCGCGACGGCCGGACGTGATCATGACGATCAGCCAGGGGCGTCCGGGCCGGTTCGACATCGAACGCTGGGCCGGCGCCTGGCGCGGTGGCTTCCCGGACAACGACAACGTGCCGGTCACCGGAGGCGTGCCGCCGGCCGCGGGCTGGCCGCAGCCGGACGTCCAGTTCATCGAGACGACCCTGCCGTATGAGCAAATGCTGGCCGCCCCGGCCGGCGCCTACCCGGTGAACTTCAACCCGGCGTTCTGCGTCTGGCCGGACGCGGCCCACCCGGGCGCCGGAACCCCGGTGTGCCGCTCGGACGCCCCGGCCGCGGGCGAGATCGCCGCCTCCGGCGGGGGCGGGAACTACCTGTCGAACGAATCCATGTTCCGCAGCAACCGCGTCCGCCTCGGCCTGGGACTGACGTCGGTGGCGGGCGGCCACCTGCACACGCCGGTGCTGGGCCAGCCGACGGCCCCGGACGCTCTGACCGACGCCGATTTCGAGGCCCGCCGCCAGGCGATCGCGGCCCAGGTGCGCACCTTGGCGACGGCCGCCGCGGGCGGTCCCGGCAGCGCTGCGCCGCCGGTGGTGACGGAATCGCCGCGGGTGGCGGTGGATTCGCTGCCCGGAACGGTGCTGCCGGGCTGAGCGCACTCCACGACTGACGGTTGTGCTCTACCTAGCCCCCATAGTAGAACTAGACCATGGCTCCGCGGATGACCCTGACCACCCAGCTCGTGCTGCGCGCGCTGCTCGCCGACCCGGCGCGGGAGATGTACGGGCTGGAGATCTGCGCCGCCGCCGAGCTGCCGAGCGGCACCATCCACCCCATCCTCGCCCGGCTCGAGCGCCTCGGCTGGCTGGAGAGCCGCTGGGAGGACGTCGATCCCCGCGAAGCCGGCCGGCCGCGCCGGCGCTTCTACCGCCTGAGCGGCGACGGCGTGACGTCCGCGCAGATCGCCCTCGCCCGTGCCGAAGCCTCGGCGGCCAAGCTCGCGCGGCTGCGCCCGGGGCTGGCCGGCGGTGCGCGATGAGACGCCGCCACCGGACCGCCCGGGACGCCGAAGACCTGGCCCTGGCGCGGCGCCTCGCGGACGCGCTCGAACAGGTGCAGCGCCAGGCCGGCAACGCCGCCGAGCTGGCCGTGGCGTGCCGGCTGGCCCGCACCCTGTCGAACAACCGGGCGCTGGCGTTCGCCCCGCAGCGCGAACTCACCCGCCGGCTGGCCGCCCAGCTCGACCTGGCCCACGACCTGGCCGTGTCCGAGGACTTCGACACCGCGGTGCACCTGGCCTGGGCCGCGGACGCCCAGGCCGTGGCCGCCCTGCTCGCGGACCGGACCCGGGAACGCGAAGAGTCCGTCATCACGGCGCGGGAAGCGGTCGTGGCGACCCGGCGCGCCCGGGCGGAACTGCACAACCGGGTCGACGCCGCCCGCAAGTACGTCTCGCCGCTGGGGAGCGATCCGGTCGGGGAAGCCCGGGTCGCGGTCGCCAAGGTCATCCGGCGGCTGGCGCGCGGCACCGCGACGGCCGGGCGGCCGGGCCTGGTCTGCCGGAACCTGCTGGGCGTGGCGCTGCAGGTGCTGCCGCTCGCCGAGCGGCCCCGGTTCGCGGAGGAGTTCCGCGGTGAAGCGGCCGCCCTCCCCCGCGGCCAAGCCCGTTACGCGGCCCGGCAGCTGCTGCACGCGTGGTCGTTGCGCCGGGCCCTGGTCCGCGCCCGGCCGGACCGGAGCCGATCGTGACGAGCCGGCCGGACAACGCCTACACCGCGCTCGTCCGCCACGTCATCGACGACGGCGCCCGCACGTTCCGGACCGCCCTGCTCGTCCTCGTGCTGGCGCTGGCCGTGGTCGGCATCGTCGTCAGCGTGGCGCTGACCGCGGGCGGCCTGGGAACCGCAGCGGTGGCGGCGACCGCGCTCATCGGCGGCGCAACCCGCGCGCTCCGGCGGCGATGACGGGTCACCCGCCACGCAAGCCACATCGCAACCGCCAAGCCACACCCAGCAGCCGCAGTGCGTACGCCGTGCGCTGGCAACCGGTCAGTTCGGCCGGCTCGGCGCGGAATTCCTCGGCGTAGCGACGCGGTGCGCCGCCGGGACCAGGGCCATGGCCAGTGCCCGAACTCGCTCACCGGTCCGGCTTGCAGTGAGGACGACGTCGAGCGCGTCGTCGCGGAACCGGGGCACGTCGAGGGCGCAGGCGAGGTCGCGCGCCCGGCGGAGGTCGGCGACCGCGTTCATCCGCGATGCTCCACAGTGGACTCCTAGCTGATGTGCTCGATGGCGATGCGCTGTCCCGGCTTGCCTTCGGTGTAGCGGATGATCCCGACCGTCTGCCGGTCCGGGGTGCCGCGCTCGGTGAAGCGGAGGTCCTCCTCGGCGCCCGGCACCGACAGCGGACCGTGGAGGTTGCCCAGCTGGGTGCGGGCGGCCGTCGCGCCGGAGTACCGGCCCTTCGGCGCGGTCCGGTACGCCGTCACCATCGTGACCAGGGCGTCGTGCAGGGAGATCGCGTCCGCGGCGGCGGCGCCGGCCGGGTCCGCGCCGGTGCCGGCGAACGCTTGCCGGTACCGCTGGTACCGCGGTGACGTCTCGCCGTCCGGGCCGGGCAGCGCCGACCAGCCGGCCGGGACGAACGCGGTGACCGACACCTTCCCGGCCGCGAGCTCGGCCCGCAGCTCGGTCCCGAGGTGCTCTTCGACGGATTCCGGGACGTACACCTCGACCGGGTCGGTGCACGACCGGGCGGCGACCGACGCCAGGAAGGCCGGGAGATCGGCCGCGCGCCCGGCGAAGAACACGGATTCGGCGCGGGTGGCGCAAATCCCCTGGGTGACGACCGCGAACCCGGCCGGCGACGCGTTCCCGGAGAGGTAGCTGAACGTTTCCAGCGGGCCCGACCGGCGGCCGAGCTCTTCGGCGATGTCCGCCCGGAGCGACCGCGCGTAGAGGTTGCCGGCGTCCCCGTCGGCGACCAGCACCCGCGGCCGCCACTGCGCCTGGGTGGCGACGTAGCGGCTCATCACGGCCACGAGCTGCCGGTTGGCGGGCCGCACCCGGACCACGCCCGGCAAGGTGGTGGCGTCGAAGTCGTCCGCGGTGGCGATCCCGGCGACCACGGGCAGGCCGCGCTCGCTCAGCGCGCGGACCGCCTCGAGCGTCGACGCCGAGCTGGCCCCCAGCCCGATCACGCCCACCGGGTCGCTCGAAACCAGCTGCCCGACCACCGGCTCCCACGCAGCCCCCGACGCGCCGGTGTTGGCCAGCAGCAGCTTGACCCGCGGCTCGGACCGGTTGGCCTCGACCTGGGCCGTGTACGCGCCTTCGAGCTGGTGCCGCATCGAGTCGACGGTGAGCGCGCCGGTGCCGGCCACCGGGAACGGGGCGAGGAACGCCACGGTGACCGCGGACCCGCCCACGCGCTGGTTTTCCTCGGCGATCCGGCGTTCGACCGCGGCCAGCTCCGGCCGGAACACGTAGCTGCCGTCGGTGACGCCGACGCACTCGTCGCCGAACGACACGCTGTTCGACGGTTGCAGGCCACGGGGACAAGGCCCGGACCACAGATCCCGGGTGAGGATCGCCACCGAAGTGCCGGCGACGAGGACGGCCGCGGTCGCGACGGCCACCAGCCGGCGGCGTGTCCGGCGGCGGCGGGCCGTGCTCGCGTCGAGGAACTCCCGCGACAGCGCCGGCAGCGGCGGCTCGTCCGGCCCGGCCAGCTCGCCGGCGAGCGCCAGCCGGGTGCCCCGGTACAGCAGGTTCGGCCGCCGGTCCGCCTGCTGCCAGCGCTCCGCCGCGGCCGCCAGGCCCCGCCGGACCAGCAGCGACTGGCGGCCCTCCTCCAGCCACGCCCGCAGCCGCGGCCACGCCTGGAGGACAGCGCTGTGCGCGAGCCCGAGCGCGTCGCCGTCCACGACGACCAGCCCGGCCGCGACCAGGGCGTCCAGCACCGGTTCGGCACCCGGTCCGAGGTCGTCGAGCAGGGTGTCCCGCGGGACCAGCCGGCGGGTGATGGCCGTTCCCTCGCCGACCGCCGCCATCCGCAGCACCAGCGTGCGCAGCACCGCGCGTCCCGGCTCGTCGAGCCCGGCGTGCACCTGCTCGGCCGAGGTCTCCACGGCCCGGGCCACCCGGCCGGACCGGGCGTACCCGGTGACCGTCAGCAGCCGCCCCCGGCGGTGCACCCACGTCTCGCGCAGGGCGTGCGCCAGCAGCGGCAGCACTTCGCCCTGCTGCAGGTCGAGCCCGTCGCCGCGGTCCGCCGCGAGGGCTTCGGCCTGGGCTTGGACGTCCTGGAGGACGATCGGCACCAGCCCGGCCTGCAAGGTCAGTCCCGCGGCCGCGGCCGGTGCCTGGACGGCCGTGCCGAGCTCGTCGCCCGAAAGCGGGCCGAGGAGGACCTGGTTGCGCTCCAGCGCTTCCCGCAAGGCCGGGAACGCCAGGCAGTGCCGGTAGAAATCGGCCCGCAGCCCGAGCAGCACGACGGCGTCGCCCAGCCCGCCGGTGAGGGCCGCGACGAAGCTCTCCCGGTCCTCCGGGTCGGCGCATTCGGTGAAGATCTCTTCGAACTGGTCGACGACCAGCAGGACCGGCGCCGTCCCGCGGTCGCCCAGCGCCGTGTACAGCGCGGACAGCGGGCGCGGGCCCGGCGTCATCAGCACCGGAGTGCGTTCCACGCCACCGAAGTCGCCGCGCGCGAGCCCGGCCGCGACGCCGGCGCGGATCAGCGACGACTTGCCCACGCCCGACGGCCCGACCAGGACCAGCGGCGGATCGCCCGGCTGCGCCTTGCCGATCCGGTCGAGCACTTCGCGCGTCTCGCGGGTGCGGCCGAAGAACCAGGCCGTGTCGCCGACGTCGAACGCGGCCAGCCCGCGGTAGGGGCAGACGTCCGCGGCACCGGTCGCGGCGGCGGAGTCCTCGCGGCCGTCCTGGTCACCACCGAGCCGGTACGCCGGGTTGGGTGCGAGCACGAACCCGTCGGCGACCTCGGTGGCGAGCCGGCGGGGCCGTGGAAAGCCCCGCGCGAGCAGCATTTCGCGGAGGTAGGCGTGCACGTGCTGCAGCGTCAGGTCGCGGGGACCGTCCGGATCGCCCTCGGTGAGCAGGCGGATCAGTTCCCCGCCGAACGCGGTGTGCCGCTCCCCGATCGGCGCCAGCGCGGCTTCGTTCGCCCCGGCCGCCGTCAGGACGTAACCGCCGTGGATCCGCGACAACCCGGTCGCCTCGGTGCCCGCCGTGTTCCCCAGCGTCGTGAACGCGCGCCCGGAGTAGCAGCAGTCCAGGACGACGATCTTCACGCGCGCCGGGCTTTCCAGCACCGCGTTGCGCACCTGGGCGTAGGGCGCCGCGGTGTGCGCCAGGTACCCGGCGCGTCGGTCGGTCGCGGCCGTGGCCAGGTAGAGGTCGCCGTCGAGCGAAACCAGCCCGTGGCCGCAGAAGTAGATCAGCAGCGCGTCTTCCGCGGCCGCGGTCTCTTCCGCGAGCGCCTCCCCGAACGCGAACGGCTGCGCCGGGTCGAGCAGGACCCGGACGTTGCCCGCCGCCATCCCGCACCGCTCGACCAGCACCGCGGCGAGGTCGGCGAGCGTCGTGCGCACGGCCGGGATCGCGTCCAGCCCGTCGGCGCCGGGGCTCCCGGTCGCGCACCCGGTCCCGATCAGGACCGCCCGGGCGCGGGCACCACGCAGGTCAGCCACGCCGCCTCGCCGTGGCCCGCCGGCCATTCCCGCTGTCACCCACGCAGAGCAGTATCTCTCCGCGGCCACCCCGCGTTACAGCATTCCGGCGCTCTCCCACCGGCTGCGTCCACAATGGGTGATACACCCACCCGAAATCGGATCCATCACGGAATTCCGTTCGCATTTCTGCCGCGGGAACCCGGTCGTACACTGGCCGGATGGGCGAGCAGGAGCAGCGGGCACTCGATTCCCTCTACGCGATCGACAATGTGGTGTCGATCAATATCACGATGCCGCCGGGCGACTGGGACGCCGTGCGCACCGAGCAGCCCGCCGGCGGTGTGTGCAACTTCGACTGGACCGGCGGGAGCCGTTACACCTGGCGGAAGGCGACCTCGGTCGAGGTGTCCGGGACGAAGTTCCCCGCGCGCACGTCGTTCGCCGACGTCGGGATCAAGAAGAAGTCCTTCTGCGGCTCGCTCAGCAGCGGCAAACCCTGCCTGCACGTCGACTTCGGGAAGTTCTCCGACGCGAACAAGGATCCGGTCCGGAAGCTGATCGGGTCGCGGTACCTGACGCTCAACAACTCCGTCCAGGACCTCTCCTACCTCCGGCAGCTGCTCGGCTACAAACTGTTCGAGCTCGCCGGTCTCCCCCATTCGCGCGGCAATTACGCCCAGGTCCGCGTGAACGGCGTGCCGATCGGGCAGGGCATCGCCGGGGTGAACGGTCCCGGTGTCTTCGTGAACGTCGAGCCGATCATGCCGCGGTACATCGAGCGCAACTTCGGCAACCTGAACGGCAACCTCTACGAGCTGGAGCACAAGGACGACTTCGTCGCCGAGCGGCTGCCGTTCATCGGCGTGGAATCGCTGTCGAAGTTCGACGACAAGGCCGACCTGCGGTTCGCCATCGACCACCTGGCCGCGCACGGGGTGGCCGGGGCCGCCGAGGTCTTCGACCTCGACCAGTTCGTCAAGATCTACGCGATGGAGTTCTTCCTCAAGCACTGGGACGGCTATTCCCGCAACACCAACAACACCTACGTGTACAACGACGTGGACGCGGTCGCCCGGCCGGGTGTGGCCGAGATCGACTTCAAGCTGATCCCGTGGGGCCTCGACCAGACCCTCCAGCCCGCCCGGCACTTCCGGCTCGACACCGCCGGGCTGCTCGCCAAGCTCGTGCGCGAAGACGCCGGACGGCGGGCGCAGGTGCTCGCCCGGATCCGCGAGTACCGCGACACCGTCTTCGGCTTCCGGACCCACCGGGAGGTGCTGCAGCCGCTGCTCGACGGGATGGCGACCCTGCTGACCGGCCTCGGCGTGCCGGACGTGCCCACGCAGCTCACCGCCGTGCGCAAGCAGCTGCGGCTGGCCACCTCGGCCGGCTACCTCTGCGGCGGCCTGCCCGGCGCCGACGGCGCGTACGTCCGCGAGGACGTCACCAACGAGTGCCTGCACGCCAGCGGCAGCGAGACCGTCCCGGCCACGGCGGCGGAACCGGGCGGCGGCGAGGTCGTCCACCGGTGGCGGCCGGCGAACGTCGACGACACGGACCTGTGGTGCTTCGCCCCGCTCGGCGGCGGGCAGTCGATCGCGAACAAGGCGACCGGCCGGTTCCTCCACGCGACCACCACGACGTCGAGCCAGGGCCACCAGCTGCTCTGCACGCGCGCGGCGGACAACGCCGCCCACGCCGAGGAGTTCTCGGTGACGCCGGTCGACCCGGTCGGTGATCCGTTCACGTCCAGCGGCTATTTCACGGTGACGAGCGTCCGGACCGGGCTGGGCGCGGCGTTCGGCACGGATCCCACGGCGGCCGGGAAACCGCGGGTCCACCAGGACCCCGGCCCGTCGAAACTGTACTTTTCCTGACTCAGAGAACCGCGTAGCCGCCGGCGTCGTCGACGATCAGGATCCGGCGGCGGCCGTCGATCGTGAACGGCGTGACGCCTTCGGGCTTCGCGCTGCGGTGAAAGGTGATCCCGAGCAGCGCGGCGTGCTCGTCGGCCCGGTTCCAGGTGGCGAGCCGGAACGGCGTGTCGCCGTGGCTGGTCGAACGGCCGAGCAGGAGCAGGAAATCGCCGGCCCCGGAAATGTCGCGGATCCCGCACCGCACGGCCGGCTCGGGCAGCCGCACGGGAATCAGCTCCGGTGGCCCCAGCGACGCGGTCGTCCAGCGCGGGCCGCCGACGTCGGCTGGCACCCGGACCAGCGTGACCCGGCCCGGGTGCGCCGGGCCCCGCAAGCCGAACAGCAGCGCGGTTCCGTCCCAGGCCAGGCCTTCCACGTTGAGCCCGCCCTCGTCCGGTGCCCGCCGCCCGGCCTCGGCCAGCGCGGGAACCCGGTCGAGCAGCCAGTCCCGGAAGCCGGCCATCGGCTCGGCGGGCAGGTCGCCGTGGGGGACGTACCGGACGCGCACCAGGCCGTCGCAGATCCGGTTCCCGTCCGCGGCGCACAGCGAAGAAGCGACGACGAGCACGATTTCCCCGTACACGTCGACCCTGGTGAGGCCTTCGGGATCACGCAGCATTCCCTTGCCCACCCCGGCCAGGGGCCGCCGGTGAATCCGTTCGACCGTGCCGACGGCGGAATCGAACGTCATTTCGAACAATGCGGTGGGATCTTTGTTGTCGACGAAGACGAACCGGCGGGAACCCACCCGCACCACCCCGGAAGCGTTGTACGGCACGTCGCCGTTGCGCTCCGGGAAAGGGGTCGGCCGGACTTTCGCCATCCACCCAAAATACCGCCGATCAGCCCGATCCTTGCCCGATCAGCTGCGACGGATTCCGGGCCGGACGGCGCAGATAGTCTCGGATCTTCGCGATGTCGGCGACGTCCTTGGGGCGCAGCAGCTCCAGTTTGTAGCGGAGGACGTCACCCGGGCGCGCCCAGCGAAGTCCCCCGATGACCTCCGCACCGTCCATCAGCTCGCCGACGTCCCACTGAGGCGTGATCCACCCGGCGGAGAACTGGATCCGACCGCCGCAGAACTGCCAGACGGGGTCCCCGCTGTAGGCGCCCACCCCCGGCGTGCCGGTGCGCTTCGCCCAGGTCAAGACGTCGCCCCGGGCCACCACGTCCAGGTCGCGGATGGTCGTCCGCAACCCGTGCGCCAGCAGCGGCGCGCTGCCGAAGACGACGAACTGATCGGGATCGAGGTCCAGCGCCACGAGTTCGCGGACCAGCCGGTTCCGGAAGAGCCGGTCCGCCTCAGGAGTGGTCGGCACGGCTGTTCCTTTGCGTCGGTTTGCGGAAGGGGCCACGCCCGAGCAGGCCGGCCAATGCGGTGATGATCGCAGGCCGCTCCGCCGGTTTGCTGTTCCTCAGCGCGGCTTTGAACATCAGGAGCCGGACGATCTGGTGCACGATGGTCCCGAGCACCACCACGGCGAGCGCCCAGACGCTCGAAGTGTGTTCCAGCATGGTGAGCACAGCCGGTCACCACGACGAGGTGGGGTGGCCGCCGGCGATCCGGCGCAGGGCGTCGGCATCGGTGACGCGAAGCAGGAGCCGTCCGGTATCGACCAGGCCGCTTTCCTTGAAGACGCGAACGATCTTCTTCGTCGCTTCCAGGGAGGAGCCGCTGAGCGAGGCCAGGTCCTTCTGGCTCAACCGGACGGTCGGGACGCCATCGACGATTTCGCAGATGTCGTTGCGGATCAGCTCGGTCAGGGCCTTGGCGATCCGCCGTTCCATCGCGAGGTCGGAATCCGAGATCTTCCGCGTCGCCTGCGCGAGCCGCTTGCGCACCGCCGCGTGCAGGGCTCGCTCGGCCCGGCGGTGCTGGTCGAGGAACTTCAGCAATTCGGCCGCGGGCACATGGAGCACCTCGACGTCACCCCAGGCGATCACGGTGGCCGAGCGCGGCTCGTCGTCGATGACGCCGAGTTCCCCGACTGTTTCCCCCGGTCCGCGGAACGCGATGATGCGAGCCGGCTGGCCGGACGTGACCTTCACGTGCCCCTTCCGGATCAGCAGCAGGAAGTCGCTGGCCTCGCCTTCCCGCATGAAGACGTGGCCGTCGCCGCGCCGGAGGACGCTGCCCACCCCTTCGAGGATGTGGATCTCCTCCTCGTCCAGGAGCCATCTACTCTCGTCAACGGGTACTCCTGCCATGGATTGAGTGTACGAATACACCTTGATCGAGGCAAGAGGACCTAGATCAGGTCCAGCGGATCCAGCTGGATGCGGATCGGTTCGGTGGCCTTCTTGGCGTCGCGGCGGGCCGCGGCCGCGTGGATCGACGCCGCCAGGGCCTTGCCCTCCGCGCGGGACACGCGCACCAGCGCCCTCTCGCGCTCGGCGTTGCCCTCCTCGTCCGGTTCGCCGATCGGGACCGGGCCCAGGACCTCGCCGGACGGCGGCAGCGGCAGATCCGCCAGGAGCGCCGCCACCGCGTCCGGGCCGCCCTCCACGCTCGCCATCCGCATCGCCGGGGGGAAGCCCAGTTCGCGGCGCTCCGCCAGCTCCTGGGCCGCGTGCCAGGCCGGGTCCCAGCGGACCAGGGCCTGGACCACCGGCAGACCCGCCTCGGCCCCGACGATCACCCGGCCGCCCGAGGCCGCCGGACGGACCAGCGCCGCCGCCGCCATCCAGCGGCGCAAGGTCTCTTCACCCGCGCGCAGGTCCTGACGGCCCAGCAGCGCCCAGCCGTCCAGCAGCAGGGCCGCGCCGTAACCGCCTTCCGCCACCGGCTCCGCTCCCGGCGTGCACACCACCAGGGCCGGTTTGCCCGGCACCGACTCCAGGACCTCCGCCGCCCCCGACGTCCGGACCGGGACGCCCGGGAACGCGCGGCCGAGCTCCTCCGCCGTCCGCTTCGCGCCGACGATCACCGCGCGCAGCCGGACCGAGCCGCACGCCGTGCAGCGGAACGCCGTTTCGGGGACGCCGCACCAGCGGCACGCCGGGGGTTTCGGCTGCCCGTCGAGCAAGCCGCCGGGCAGGGCCAGCGGGCCCGCGCAGCGGCGGCAGTGCGCGGGCGTCCGGCAGTTTCCGCAGGCCAGGCCGGGGACGTACCCGCGCCGCGGCACCTGGACCAGCGCCGGGAGGTCCGCCGCGAACGCCTGGCGGGCGGCCTCGAACGCCACCGCCGGCAGGCGGGCGACCCGGGCGGCTTCGTCGCGGGCGACGTCGAAGTCCTCGCCGACCGGCGTGACGCGCGGGGCCGCGGACCGCAGCGTCGTGCGGTCCGCCAGCACCGGGGCGGCCCAGCCGGACTCGACGAGCAGCTGGGCTTCCGCCGTCCGGGCGAACCCGCCGACCAGCAGGGACGCCTTCACCGCGTGCGCGCGGTCCATCAGGACGTCGCGGACGTGCGGGTACGGGGCGTGCTGGTCGAGGTGCAGGTCGTCGCCGTCGTCCCAGACCACGAACAGCCCGGGGTCGTGGACCGGCGCGAACATCGCCGCCCGCGTGCCGACGACCACCCGCACCGCGCCGCGCAGCACGGCCAGCCAGCGCCGGTACCGCTCGGCGGGCCCGAGCCCGGCGATCAGCGCGACCACGGCGTCCTCGCCCACGACGGCCGCGCAGGCCGCGTGCACCCGGGTCAGGTCGCGGTGGTCCGGCACCACCAGGACCGCGCCGCGCCCTTGAGCGGCGACCGTGCCGGCGGCCTCGGCGAGCCGGCGTGGCCAGTCTTCGCCCGGCAGGGCCTGCCAGACGGCGTTCGCGGGCTTCCCCTCCCCCAGGGCCTCCAGGAAGGCCGGGCCGCGCTGGTAGCGCGCCCAGGCCGCGGTGTCCGGCGGCTCGGGCGCGGCCGCGGGCGGCAGCGGCGGCTCGCCCTCGGCCTTGGCGTGCCGCGGCGGGAGCGCGAGCCGCAGGACGTCGGAGAGCGTGCCGCCGTAGCGGTCGGCGACCGCCCGGCAGACCGCGTGCAGCGACGGGGGCAGCACCGGCTCGGCCGACGTCACGCGGTCGAGGAAGGCCAGCTTGCTGCCGTAGTCGCTGGTCTCGCCGCGTTCGATCAGGTAGCCGTCGACCAGCTGCCCGGCGAACCGGACGCGGACGCGGCAGCCCGGCACGGCGGTCTCGTGCAGCTTCTCCGGCACCAGGTAGTCGAAGGTGCGGTCCAGGTGGGCCAGCGGGATGTCGACGACGACCCGCGCGACCGGCCGCTCGGGCGCGGGCGACTGGGCCCCCTTCGCCTTCTCCCCCGGCTTCGGCTTCTTCCGGGCACGCGAGGGTGCCGCCCGGGGTGCGGACGGCTGCTCCGGGAGGTCCCAGAGGGCTGCGGGCTCGGAACTGCTCACGCCTGATCTCTACCAGACCCCACCGACACCCCTGCCGCCGCCGGTCGTGAGTGGTAATGCGGGTTAGAACCCGCGTTACCACTCACGACCGAGCCGGGGACGGGAAATGCCGGAAGGCCGTCCCCCGGTCGGGAACGGCCTTCCGGTGAGCGTGCGTCAGGCGCCGGCCGCGGCCTTCAGGGCCTCGGCGCGGGCCGTGCTCTCCCACGGCAGGCCCAGCTCGGGCCGGCCGAAGTGGCCGTACGCCGCCGTCGGGGCGTAGATCGGGCGGAGCAGGTCGAGGTCGCGGATGATCGCGGCCGGCCGGAGGTCGAAGACCTCGCTGATGGCCTGCTGGATCTTCGACGGGTCGACCGTCTCGGTGCCGAACGTCTCGACGAACAGGCCCACCGGGGCCGCCTTGCCGATCGCGTACGCCACCTGGACCTCGGTCCGCTGGGCCAGGCCCGCGGCGACGACGTTCTTGGCCACCCAGCGCATCGCGTACGCGGCGGAGCGGTCGACCTTGGACGGGTCCTTGCCGGAGAACGCGCCACCGCCGTGGCGGGCCATGCCGCCGTAGGTGTCGACGATGATCTTGCGGCCGGTCAGACCGGCGTCGCCCATCGGGCCGCCGATGACGAACCGGCCGGTCGGGTTGACCAGCAGGCGCGCGTTCGAGGTGTCGATGCCCAGGCCCTCGAGCTCGGGGCCGACGACGTGCTCCTTGACGTCGACGCTGAGCATCCGGTCCAGGTCGATGCCGTCGGCGTGCTGCGAGGACACGACGACCGTGTCGAGGCGAACCGGCTGGTCGCCGGCGTACTCGATGGTGACCTGGGTCTTGCCGTCCGGGCGCAGGTACGGCAGCACGCCGTCCTTGCGGACCGCGGTCAGGCGCTTGGACAGCCGGTGGGCCAGCGCGATCGGCAGCGGCATCAGCTCGGGGGTGTCCGAGCAGGCGTAGCCGAACATCAGGCCCTGGTCGCCGGCGCCCTGGCGGTTGATCTCGTCCTCGTCCGACTCGACGCGCGACTCGTAGGCGGTGTCGACGCCCTGGGCGATGTCGGGCGACTGCGAACCGATCGCGACGTTGACGCCGCAGGAGTTGCCGTCGAAGCCCTTGGCGGAGGAGTCGTAGCCGATCTTGAGGATGACGTCGCGGACGATCGTCGGGATGTCGGCGTACGCCTCGGTGGTCACCTCGCCGGCCACGTGCACCTGGCCGGTCGTGATCAGGGTCTCGACCGCGACGCGGCTGCGGGGGTCCTTCGACAGGAGGCCGTCGAGGATCGAGTCGCTGATGGCGTCGCAAATCTTGTCGGGGTGCCCTTCGGTCACCGACTCCGAGGTGAACAATCTGCTGCTAGACGCGGTCACGGTGGCCGTCACTTCCTCACCTTGTCGTCGGATGCCCCGAAAGTTAGGCACCCCTTACCTTGCAAGCGTACTGACTATCGCTCGCGGGACGGTCAACGCTTCATGAAGTTCACAACAGCGTCCCACAGAGTGGACGCCAGTTCAGCCTTCTGCGCGAGAGGTAGGGGTTTTTCCGTGGCATCGGCCCCTAGGAGCCAGCCGGAATTGTCCTCGGTGCCGAACGCCTTGCCGTCCCCGACGGCGTTGACGACCAGCAGGTCCGCGCCCTTGCGCTTCAGTTTCGCGCGGGCGTGGTCCAGAACGCTGCCGTGTTCGTCGCCGGTTTCCGCGGCAAATCCCACGACCACCTGTCCGGGACGCCGGTTTTGCACCAATTCGGCGAGAATGTCGGCATTGCGGTCGAGCGTGATCACCGGGTCCGGCTGGTCGTCGGACTTCTTGATCTTGTGCTCGGCCCGGTTCGCCGGCCGGAAGTCGGCCACGGCCGCGGCCATCACGACGACGTCCGCGGACTCGGCGGCGGCGTGCACCGCCCGCCGCAGCTCCTCCGCCGTCGAGACGTGCTCGACGACCGCGCCCGCCGGGTCGGGCAGGGCGACGGTGTGCGCGGCGACCAGCGTGACGTCGGCGCCGCGCTGGGCGGCGACGCGGGCCAGCGCGTAGCCCTGCTTGCCGGACGAGCGGTTGCCCAGGTAGCGCACCGGGTCGAGGGGCTCGCGGGTGCCGCCCGCCGAGATGACCACGCGGACGCCTTCGAGGTCGCGCGGGAGGGCGTCGGGGCGGGCCAGCAGCAGCCGGGCGAGGTCGACGATCTCGGCCGGGTTCGCCAGGCGGCCCTTCCCGGTGTCGACGCCGGTCAGCCGGCCGGAATCGGGCTCGGTGACGACCATGCCGCGCGAGCGCAGCAGGGCGACGTTGTCGCGGGTGGCCGGGTGCTCCCACATCTCCGTGTGCATCGCCGGGAAGAAGGCGACCGGGCACCGGGCGGTGAGCAGGGTGTTGGTCAGCAGGTCGTCGGCGAGGCCGTGGGCGGCCTTGGCGAGCAGGTTCGCCGTGGCCGGGACGACCAGGACGAGGTCGGCTTCCTTGCCGACGCGGACGTGCTGGACCTCGGGCACCTCGGTGAACACGCCCGTGTGCACCGGGTGCCCGGAGAGGGCTTCGAAGGTCGCCGCGCCGACGAAGTTCAGCGCGGCTTCGGTGGGGACCACGCGGACGTCGTGACCGGATTCGGTCAGCCCGCGCAGCACCTCACAGGCCTTGTAGGCGGCGATCCCGCCGCCCACGCCCAGGACGACGCGGGGTTTACTCACCCTCGGTGTGCTCGAGCAGGCCGCCGTGGATCTCGCGCAGCGCGATCGAGAGCGGCTTCTCGCGCGGGCCCGGCTCGACGAGGGGGCCGACGTACTCGAGCAGGCCCTCGCCCAGCTGGGCGTAGTAGTCGTTGATCTGGCGGGCACGCTTGGCCGAGTAGATCACCAGCGCGTACTTCGAGCTGACCTTTTCGAGCAGGTCGTCGATCGGCGGGTTGGTGATGCCCTCGAGCTCTTCGTGCAGGGTGGCCTGGGTGGTCACGCGGGAGGCTCCGAATCTTCGGCAGACTGATCAGTAATCAAGTTTAGCAAGTGCTCGGCGGCCTCTCGCACGTCGGCGTTGACGACGCGGTGGTCGAACTCCCCCGCCGCCGCCAGCTCGCGCTCCGCTTCGGCCAGCCGGGCCTGGACCGCGGCCTCGTTTTCGGTGCCGCGCCCGGTGAGCCGGCCGACCAGTTCCTCCCACGACGGCGGCATCAGCATCACCAGCCGGGCCTCCGGCATGGCCGCGCGGACCTGGCGGGCGCCCTGCAGTTCGATCTCCAGGACGGCCGGGCGGCCCTCGGCGAGGGCCTTCTCGACCGGCTCGCGCGGGGTGCCGTAGCAGTTGCCGGCGAACTCGGCCCACTCCAGGAGCCTGCCGTCGGCGACCATCGCGTCGAACTCCACGCGGTCGACGAAGTGGTAGTGCGCCCCGTCGACTTCGCCGGGACGCGGTTTGCGGGTGGTGACCGAGACGCTGAACCAGACGTCGGGCTCCAGCTTCCGCAGCTCGCCCACCACGCTCGACTTCCCGACCCCCGAAGGCCCCGATACGACGGTGAGCCGGTGCCGGGGGAAGTCCCCCGTCACCGGCTCACTGCCGCGGTCGGCGCCCCGGTTCACCGGGTAGTCACGACCGGCGCCGTTCACTCGCCGCTGAACTCGGCCAGCAGCGCCTTGCGCTGCCGGTCGCCGAGGCCGCGAAGGCGACGGCTGGGGGCGATCTCCAGTCGTTCCATGGTCTGCTGCGCGCGGACCTTGCCGACGCCCGGGAGGGCCTCGAGCAGAGCCGAAACCTTCATCTTGCCGAGGACTTCGTTCTCCTCGGCCTGCTTCAGCACGTCGACCAGAGTGGTACCGCCCCGCTTCAGCCGCTCCTTCAGCTCAGCACGGATGCGGCGGGCGGCGGCGGCCTTCTCCAGCGCCGCAGCGCGCTGTTCCTCTGTCAGCTGGGGAAGTGCCACGTTTTCCTCCGGTAGTTCTCAAAACTGGGTGGGTGACGCGACGGTACCCACCCGTGAGCACCGGCCACAATGCGGGGGTGCCTGGTGGGGGCCGGTTCCGGGCCCTGCTATTGGTCGTTTTCCTGCGGGTCGGCCAGCACTTCGGCGACCCGTTCGACCGCTCGGCGCAAAGCCGCTTGCTCCGGACCGTGCTTCAGGATGTCCCGGGACGACGCGGGCAGCACGCCCGGCAGGGACGCACCGAACAGGGCCCGCAAATCGGCCACAGTGGCTCCCTGGGCCCCGAAACCGGGGGCCAGCACCGGGCCGTTCAGCCGCGAAAGATCCAGCTCTCCCGGCGGAACGGTGGCTCCGACGACGACACCCACATCGCCGAGCGGTTCCGCGCCTGCGTTGAGCGCCATCGCCGCATCGACGATCGCCTGCGCGACCGTGCGGCCGTCGGGCAGCTTCGCGTTCTGCACTTCGCCCGCTTCCGGGTTCGAAGTCCGAGCAAGCACGAAGATGCCGCGCCCCGCGGCGACGGCCGTTTCGGCGCATTGGGCCAAAGAGCCGAAGCCGAGATACGGCGAAACGGTGATCGCGTCGGCGGCGATCGCCGCACCCTCGGCGACGTACGCGGCGGTGTAGGCGCCCATCGTGGACCCGATGTCGCCGCGCTTGACGTCCAGGAGCACCAGCGCGCCGGCGTCCCGGGCGGCGGAAACCACCCGTTCCAGGACGCGGACACCGCCCGGTCCGAAACTTTCGAAGAACGCCGACTGCGGCTTCACGATCGCCGCGCGCGCCGCCAGGACCTCCGTGGCGGACAGCGCGAACCGTTCCAGGCCCGAGACGTCCACCGGGAGCCCCCAGGCCTCGATGAGGCCCGGGTGGGGGTCGATCCCGGCGCACAGCGGGCCGCGGGCCGCGACGGCCTTGGCCAGCCGCGCCCCGAACCGCTCCCGCCCGCTCACGACCCCGCTCACGACTTGGCCTTCAGCGCCGCCTGGAGCTCCTGCAGCGACCGGACGCCGATGTCGCCCCGGATCAGCGCTTCGATGCCGTGCACGGCCGCCGCGGCGCCCTGCACGGTGGTCACGCACGGGATGTCGCGCGACACCGCGGCGGTGCGGATTTCGTAGCCGTCGACGCGTGGACCACTGTTCCCGTAGGGAGTGTTGATCACCATGTCGACATCGCCGTTCAGGATGACGTCCACGATGTTCGGCTCGGCTTCGGTGGAGCCCTCGTAGTGCTTGCGCACCACGGTGCACGGGATTCCGTTGCGCCGCAGCACTTCCGCGGTGCCGGAGGTGGCGAGGATCTCGAAGCCGAGGTCCGCCAGCCGCTTCACCGGGAACACCAGCGAGCGCTTGTCGCGGTTGGCCACCGAGACGAACACCCGGCCGGACGTCGGCAGCGAGCCGTACGCGCCGCTCTGGGACTTCGCGAACGCCTTGCCGAAGTCGACGTCGACGCCCATCACCTCGCCGGTGGACTTCATCTCCGGGCCGAGCAGTGAATCCACGCCGTGCCCTTCGGGGGTGCGGAAGCGGTGGAAGGGCAGCACGGCTTCCTTCACCGCCACCGGCGAGTCGGCCGGCAGGTGCCCGCCGTCGCCCTCGGCCGGCAGGACACCGCTCTCGCGCAGGTCCTTGATCGTCGAGCCGGTCATGATCAGCGCGGCGGCCTTGGCCAGCGGCACGGCCGTCGCCTTGGACACGAACGGCACCGTCCGCGACGCGCGCGGGTTGGCCTCCAGGACGTACAGGACGTCGTCCTTGAGCGCGTACTGGACGTTCAGGAGCCCGCGCACGCCCACCCCGCGGGCGATCGCCTCGGTGGAGCGCCGGACGGCCTCCAGGTCGGTGTGGCCGAGGGTGATCGGCGGCAGCGCGCACGAGGAGTCACCGGAGTGGATCCCGGCTTCCTCGATGTGTTCCATGACGCCGCCGAGGTAGAGCTCCTCGCCGTCGAACAGCGCGTCGACGTCGATTTCGATGGCGTCGTCGAGGAAGCGGTCCACGAGCACCGGGTGCTCGGGCGTGACCTCGGTGGCGCGGCGGATGTAGCCGGCCAGGGTCTCCTCGTCGTAGACGATCTCCATGCCGCGGCCCCCGAGCACGTAGGACGGCCGGACGAGCACCGGGTAGCCGATCTCGTCGGCGATCCGCTTGGCGCCCTCGAAGGACGTCGCCGTGCCGTAGCGCGGCGCAGGCAGCCCGGCGTCGGTGAGGACCTCGCCGAACGCGCCGCGGTCCTCGGCCAGGTGGATGGCCTCCGGCGGCGTGCCGACCACCGGGACCCCGGCGTCGGCGAGCTTCTTGGCCAGGCCCAGCGGGGTCTGGCCGCCGAGCTGGACGATGACCCCGGCGACCGTGCCGGACGCCTGCTCGGCGTGCACGACCTCGAGGACGTCCTCGAAGGACAGCGGCTCGAAGTACAGCCGGTCGGAGGTGTCGTAGTCGGTGGACACGGTTTCCGGGTTGCAGTTGACCATGACGGCCTCGAAACCCGCCTCCCGCAACGCGATCGCCGCGTGCACGCAGGAGTAGTCGAACTCGATGCCCTGCCCGATCCGGTTCGGGCCGGAGCCGAGGATGAGCACCTTCGGCTTGTCGCTCTGGGCGACCACTTCGGACTGCGCGTCGGGATCGGACTCGTAGGCCGAGTAGTGGTAAGGGGTCTTGGCCGCGAACTCGGCCGCGCAGGTGTCGACGGTCTTGAACACCGGCCGCACGCCGAGGCGGTGGCGCAGGGCGCGGACGCCGTCCTCGCCGGCCAGTTCCGGCCGCAGGGCGGCGATCTGGCGGTCGGACAGGCCGGTGCGCTTGGCGCGCCGGAGGAGGTCGCCGTCCAGGACCGGCGCGTCGCGGACCTCGGCGCCGACCTCGCCGATGAGGGCGATCTGGTCGATGAACCACGGGTCGATGCCCGACGCTTCGTGCACCTGCTCGACGGTGGCGCCGAGCCGCAAGGCACGCTCCACTTCGTACAGCCGGCCCTCGTGCGCGGTGCGCAGCGAGTCCAAAGTGGATTCGACGGTCGCGCCTTCGGGGTCGGGCAGCGTCCAGAACCCGGTCGCCTTGGTCTCGATCGACCGCATCACCTTGCCGAGCGCCTCGGGGAAGCTGCGGCCGAACGACATCGCCTCGCCGACGCTCTTCATGGTCGTGGTCAGCGTCGGGTCCGCGCCCGGGAACTTCTCGAAGGCGAACCGCGGCATCTTGACGACGACGTAGTCCAAAGTGGGCTCGAACGCGGCCGGCGTCTCACCGGTGATGTCGTTCTGGATCTCGTCGAGCGTGTAGCCGATGGCGAGCTTCGCGGCGATCTTGGCGATCGGGAAGCCGGTCGCCTTGGACGCCAGCGCGGAACTCCGCGACACGCGCGGGTTCATCTCGATGACGACCATCCGGCCGTCGCGCGGGTTGATCGCGAACTGGATGTTGCAGCCGCCGGTGTCGACACCGACCTCGCGCAGCACGGCGATGCCGACGTCCCGCATCACCTGGTACTCGCGGTCGGTGAGGGTCATGGTCGGGGCGACGGTGACCGAGTCGCCGGTGTGCACACCCATCGCGTCGATGTTCTCGATCGAGCAGACGACCACGACGTTGTCGTGCTTGTCGCGCATCAGCTCGAGCTCGTACTCCTTCCAGCCGAGCACGCTCTCCTCGATGAGCACCTCGGTGACCGGGGATTCGGCGAGGCCGGTGGAGGCGAGCCGCTCGAGGTCCTCGGGCGTGTGCGCCATGCCGGACCCGAGCCCGCCCATGGTGAAGGACGGCCGGATGACGACCGGGAGGCCGAGTTCCTTGACGGTGTCCCGGACCTCGTCCATGTCGTGGCAGACGCGGGAGCGCGGGACGTCGGCACCGACGGTCCGGACGATGTCCTTGAACTTCTGCCGGTCCTCACCGCGCTGGATGGCGTCGATGTCGGCGCCGATCAGCTCGACACCGTACTTGTCCAGCACCCCGCGTTCGTGCAGGGCGACGGCGCAGTTGAGCGCGGTCTGCCCGCCGAGGGTCGCCAGGAGGGCGTCCGGGCGCTCCTCGGCGATGACCTTCTCGACGAAGTCGGGGGTGACCGGCTCGATGTAGGTGGCGTCGGCGAACTCGGGGTCGGTCATGATGGTGGCCGGGTTCGAGTTCACCAGGGAGACGCGCAGGCCTTCGCTGCGCAGCACCCGGCAGGCCTGGGTACCGGAGTAGTCGAACTCCGCGGCCTGCCCGATCACGATCGGCCCGGAGCCGATCACCAGCACGTGCTGGATGTCCGTCCTCTTCGGCATCAGGCCTTCTTCTCCATGAGCGAAACGAATTCGTCGAACAGGGGTGCCGCGTCGTGGGGGCCGGCCGCGGCTTCGGGGTGGTACTGGACCGAGAACGCCGGGACCTCCAGGGCCCGGACGCCCTCCACCGTGTCGTCGTTGGGGCAGTAGTGGCTGATCTGCGCCGCCCCGAAGGGGGACTCGAAGCGCTGGCCCGGCTCGCCTTCCAGCGCGAACCCGTGGTTCTGGGCCGTGATGGCCACCTGCCGGGTGGCCACGTCGATCACCGGGATGTTGATGCCTCGGTGGCCGTAACGCATCTTGTACGTTCCCAGCCCCAGCGCGCGGCCGAGGACCTGGTTGCCGAAGCAGATGCCGAACAGCGGGATCTCGCGTTCCAGCACCTGCTTGGTCAGCTCGGTCGCGTGCGTCGTCGTGGCCGGGTCGCCCGGGCCGTTCGACAGGAACACCCCGTCCGGCTCGATCGCCAGCAGCTCATCCAGCGTCGACGTCGAGGGCAGCACGTGGACCTCGATGCCGCGCTTGATCATCTGGCGCGGGGTGTTGGACTTGATGCCCAGGTCCAGCGCCGCCACCCGGAAGCGCACCTCACCGGACGGCGAGACCACGTACGGCTTCGGCGTGGTCACCTGGCCGGCCAGGTCGGCGCCCTCCATCTTCGGGCTCGCCAGCACCGAAGCGACCATGTCGTCGACGGTGCCGAGCGCGTCACCGGAGAAGACCCCGGCACGCATCGCGCCGACCTCGCGCAGGTGCCGCGTCAGCGAGCGGGTGTCGACCTCGGCGATGCCGACGATCCCCTGGCGCACCAGCTCTTCGTCCAGGGTCCGACGGGAACGCCAGTTGGACGGCGTGCGGGCGGGGTCGCGCACCACGTAGCCGTTGACCCAGATCTTCGAGGACTCGTCGTCCTCGTCGTTCCAGCCGGTGTTGCCGATCTGCGGCGCCGTCTGGACCACGATCTGCCCGTGGTATGACGGGTCGGTCAGCGTCTCCTGGTAACCGGTCATGCCGGTGCAGAACACCGCCTCGCCGAGGGTTCGCCCCTGCGCGCCGTAGGCAGCGCCGCGGAACACCCGGCCGTCTTCGAGTACCAGTGCGGCCTGAGCGCGCGCGTTCACTGGGCACCTCCCTTGATCTTGAGCTGTTCGATCCACTGTGGATAGTCGTCGAGGTCGTCGCCGCGGAAGCCGGTGTCGAGCTCGACGTCGCCGAGGCGCCAGGTGATGACGAGCAGCGCGTCCGTGCCCATCACCTTCCCGGCGATCTTCGTGTCGCGCCGGACGCCGGTGACGGCGTCGCGCGGGATCCAGAAGTCCGGGGCCCCGCCGCGTTCGACGGCAATCCCCGCGGAGTGCAACCGCCAGACCGCCCCGGTGCGCAGCCCCGCGCCGCGGGTGACGATCCGGTTCTGCCACTCCCCCGCGATCGTCGTCGACAGGTAGACGCCGGCGGACTCCAGCAGGGCGTCCCCCGCCTCGCCGGGGATGGCGGGGAACGGCGGCACCTGGGCGCTCTGCGAGCGCGACTTGCGCCGCCAGCCCACGTACATGCCCCAGAGGCAGAGCAGGAAGAAGGCGACGATCGCCAGCACCAGCCAGAGGCGTTCCATCAGCAGATCTTCCCGTCCCGCGCGGTGATCCGCCCGCGCAGCAGCGTCGCGGTCACCACGCCGGGCAGCCGCATTCCCTCGTACGGGGTGTTGGCCGCGATGCTGGCCAGCTCCGCGCCCCGGACGGTCCACTCGGCGTCCGGGTCCACCAGCGTCAGGTTCGCCGGCTCGCCCACCGCGATCGGACGGCCCTGGTCGGCCAGGTTGCCGATCTCGGCGGGCCGCTCGCTCATGACGCGGGCGACGCCACGCCAGTCGAGCAGGCCGGTGCGGACCATCGTTTCGGCCACGATGGACAGTGCCGTCTGCAGCCCGAGCATGCCCGGCCGGGCCGCGCTCCACTCAGTGTCCTTGTCCTGCACCGCGTGCGGCGCGTGGTCGGTGGCGACGCAGTCGATCGTCCCGTCGGCCAGGGCCGCGCGCAGCTTCTCCGCGTCGGGCTCCGTGCGCAGCGGCGGGTTCACCTTGTTCACCGGGTCGTAGGTCGCCAGGCGCTCGTCGGTGAGCAGCAGGTGGTGCGGCGTGACCTCCGCCGACACCTTCGTGCCGCGGTCCTTGGCCCAGCGCAGCACGTCCGCCGTGCCCGAAGTGGAGACGTGGCAGACGTGCAGCCGGGCGTTCGCGTGCAACGCCAGGAGGCAGTCACGGGCCACGATGGCCTCTTCCGCGGCGGCGGGCCAGCCGGTGTAGCCGAGCCGGGCCGCGCGCTCGCCCTCGTGGGCCTGGGCGCCGACGGTCAGCCGCGGCTCCTCCGCGTGCTGTGCGATGACGACGTCGAGCGCGGTCGAGTACTCCAGCGCGCGGCGCATCAGCAGCGGGTCGGCGACGCAGAGGCCGTCGTCGGAGAACACCGTGACGCGGGCCTGGGCCTTCGCCATCGAGCCCAGCTCGGCGAGCTTCTCGCCCTTGAGCCCGACGGTGACCGCGCCGACCGGGTGGACGTCGACCAGGCCGACCTCGAGCCCGCGCCGCCACACGTGGTCGACGACCACGGCGTTGTCCGCGACCGGGTCGGTGTTGGCCATGGCGAACACCGCGGTGTAGCCGCCGAGCGCCGCCGCGGCCGAGCCGGTGTCGATCGTCTCGGTGTCCTCGCGGCCGGGTTCGCGCAGGTGGGTGTGCAGGTCGACGAAGCCGGGCAGCAGGACCTGCCCCGCGGCCTCGATGACCGAAGCGTCTGCAGGGACGTCGACGGCGCCGATCGCGGTGATCACGCCGTCCTCGACCAGGACGTCGACCGGGTCGCCTTCGCCGTAGGGGCGGGCGCCCTTGATCACGGTGGTCACGCGGCGGCTCCTTCGCTGGCCAGGAGGTGGTAGAGGACCGCCATGCGCACGTGGACGCCGTTGCGGACCTGTTCGGTGATGGCCGAGGCCGGGGAGTCGGCGACCGCCGAAGCGATCTCCATCCCGCGCAGCATCGGGCCGGGGTGCAGGACGACCGCGTGGTCCGGCAGCAGCTTCTGCCGCTTTTCCGAGAGGCCGTAGGCGATCGAGTACTCGCGGGCGGACGGGAAGAACCCGCCGTGCATGCGTTCCGCCTGGACCCGCAGCATCATGACGGCGTCGACCGCGGGCAGCTCGGCGTCGAGGTCGTGCGAGACGGTGACCGGCAGGCTCTCGACGCCGTAGGGCAGCAGCGTCGGCGGCGCGACCAGCACCACCTCCGCGCCGAGGGCCGACAGCAGGTGGATGTTCGAGCGGGCCACGCGGCTGTGCAGGACGTCCCCGACGATCGCGATCCGGCGGTCCTTCAGCGACCCGAGGCGCTCCCGCAGCGTGGCCGCGTCGAGCAGGGCCTGCGTCGGGTGCTCGTGCGTGCCGTCGCCGGCGTTGACCACCGACGTACCGGGCTCGGCGAGCCAGCCGGCCAGGCGCTGCGCGGCGCCGCTGGCCGGGTGCCGGACGATCACGCAGTCGGCGCCCGCGGCGGCCAGCGTGAGGGCGGTGTCCCGGAGGGACTCCCCCTTGTTCACCGAGGAGCTGGACGCGGAGACGTTGATCACGTCCGCGCTCATCCACTTGCCGGCGATCTCGAACGACACCCGGGTGCGCGTCGAGTTCTCGTAGAACAGGGTGATCACCGTGCGGCCGCGCAGCGTCGGCAGCTTCTTGACCTCGCGGCCGAGCAGCGTGTGCTTCAGCTCGTCGGCGGTGTCGAGCACGGCCGTGGCGAGCGCCGGGTCCAGGCCGTCGGTGGCGAGCAGGTGCTTCACGAGTCCTCTCCAGCAGCATCGGAAGGGCGCAGCAGGACGGCGTCCCGGCCGTCGATCTCGGCCAGCAGGACGGAGACGCCCTCGGTGCGGGCGGTCGGGACGTTCTTGCCCACGTAGTCGGCCCGGATCGGCAGCTCCCGGTGACCGCGGTCGACCAGGACGGCCAGCTGCACCGCGCGCGGGCGGCCGTGATCACGCAGGGCATCGAGCGCGGCCCGGATCGTCCGGCCGGAGAAGAGGACGTCGTCGACCAGGATCACGACGCGGTCGTCGATGCCGTCCGGCGGCAGCTGCGTCTGCTCGAGGGCGCGCGGCGGGCGGCGGCGGAGGTCGTCCCGGTAGAGGGTGACGTCGAGGGCGCCGGTGGGCGGGCGGACCCCGGAGAACTCGCCGATCTTGTCGGCGAGGCGGACGGCGAGCGGCGTGCCCCGGGACGGGATGCCGAGCAACACGGGCGGGGTAGTGCTCTCCGCACCGTTCGCGGTCTTTTCGATGACCTGATGGGCCATTCGGGCGATCGTGCGCGCGACATCGCCGGCCGTCAGGAGCTCGCGCTCCCCGGCCGAACCAGCCGCGTCACGCGGGCGTGACGACAAACCGGACTCCTTCCCCGCCTCACCGGACGGGTCCTTAAAGGACGTCTGTTCCCCTGCTGGTCGGGGCTTTCCCACCGACAGTAGCAGGCACTTTGCTCAGTCTTCCGGGTGGTGTGAGGTGATTCGCGACAAGCTCGCGCTTGACCTGGTGACAACAATGCGTAACCATTACTCTGAGTATTCGACTCAGCGAGTCCCCCGGCCCGGTCACCCCGACCGGGAGGGGGTGAAGAACGGAGAACGACCAGATGGGCGATTACGCCAAGGCGCTCGGGGCCAAGCTCCGCGGGATCCGCCAGCAGCAGGGCCTGTCCCTGCACGGGGTCGAGCAGAAGTCCGGTGGGCGCTGGAAGGCCGTCGTCGTCGGCTCGTACGAGCGTGGCGACCGCGCCGTCACCGTGCAGAAGCTGGCCGAGCTGGCCGACTTCTACGGTGTGCCGGTGGTCGAGCTGCTGCCCGAGGGCCGGGTCCCCTCCGGCGCGGAGCCCGCCACCAAGATCGTCATCAACCTGGAGCGCCTGCAGCAGCTGCCGGCCGAAAAGGTGGGCCCGCTGGCCCGCTACGCGGCGACGATCCAGAGCCAGCGCGGCGACTACAACGGCAAGGTGCTCTCGATCCGCACCGAGGACCTGCGGTCCCTGGCGATCATCTACGACATGACCCCGGGCGAGCTGACCGAGCAGCTCATCGACTGGGGCGTCCTGCCGCCGGAGGCACGTCCTTCCAAGGAGGACTGATCGCCGGATGTGCTGCACCGACGCAGTGAGCGTTTCCAGCGGGGCACCTGGAGACGCTCACTGGTTCGTCGGGGGGCCCGCAGCACCGGGCGTGTTCTTCTTCCGTCAGAGCACGGCGCGCAGGCGGTCGGCGATCGTGCCGATCCGGCCCAGGACGCCGTTGACGAACCGCGGCGAGTCGTCCGTGGACAGTTCCTTCGCCAGGCCGACGGCCTCGTCGATCGCGACCGGGTCCGGCACGTCCTCGGCCCAGAGCAGCTCGTAGACCCCGACCCGCAGCACCGCGAGGTCGACCTTCGGCATCCGCTCCAGGGTCCAGCCCTGCGCGTGCTCGGCCAGCAGCTCGTCGATCCGGGTCTTCCGCCCGGTCACGCCCTCGACCAGGCTGATCGTGTAGTCCGCGATCGGGTCGACGTCCGTCGCGCCGACCCGGTCGGCCAGCAGCGTCACCGCGTCGGTGTCGCGCTGCGCGGCCTCGTACAGCATTTCCACCGCGCGGCGGCGCGCTTGCCGGCGGCTGATCGCGCCGCCGCGGTTCGGGTGGGGTTTCGACGTCGGCATCAGCTGGAGACGCGGCCCAGGTAACGGCCGTCGCGGGTGTCGACCTTGATCTTCTCGCCGGTGGAGAGGAACAGCGGGACCTGGATCTCCGCGCCGGTCTCCAGCGTGGCCGGCTTGGTGCCGCCGGTGGAGCGGTCGCCCTGCAGGCCCGGGTCGGTGTGCTGGACGACCAGCTCGACCGACGTCGGCAGCTCGACGTACAGCGGCTCGTTCTCGTGCACCGCGACCTGGACCTCGGTGTTCTCGAGCATGTAGTTGGCGTTGTCGCCGACGACCTCGGCCGGGACGGTGATCTGGTCGTAGGTGTCGCCGTCCATGAACACGAAGTCCTGCCCCTCCTTGTAGAGGTAGGTCATGTTCCGGCGGTCCACCGTGGCCGTCTCGACCTTCGTGCCCGCGTTGAACGTCTTGTCGACCACCTTGCCGGTGAGCACGTGCTTGAGCGTCGTGCGCACGAAGGCGCCGCCCTTGCCCGGCTTGACGTGCTGGAACGCGGTGACGGTCCACAGCTGGCCCTCGAGGTTGAGGACGAGCCCGTTCTTCAGGTCGTTGGTCGTGGCCACGAGCTTGCAGTCTCCTGTGTCGAATCTTCGGGTTCGGGGCCGCTGTCAGACGACCACGAGGTTCTTGGTGCTCAGGGTGAGGAGTTCGGGCTCCCCAGCCCGCACGACGAGCGTGTCCTCGATGCGCACGCCACCGCGCCCCGCGAGGTACACGCCGGGCTCGACGGTGACCGCCATACCGGCGGCCAGTGTACCGACGCCCGTCGCGGCGAAGCTGGGCGCCTCGTGGATCTGCAGGCCGACGCCGTGGCCGAGGCCGTGCGCGAAGTGCTCGCCGTGGCCCGCGTCCGCGATCACCGTCCGCGCCGCGGCGTCCACATCGGACACCTCGGCGCCCGGCACGACGGCGGCGACCCCGGCCGCCTGGGCGGCGTGCACGAGCTCGTAGACCTCCCGCTGCCAGTCCGCGGGTTCGCCGAGGACGAAGGTGCGGGTCATGTCGGAGTGGTAGCCGTCGACGGTGGCGCCGAAGTCCAGCTTGACGAAGTCGCCGCGCTCGAGCTCGGCGTGCGTGGGCTGGTGGTGGGGGATGGCCGAGTGCGCGCCGGCCGCGACGATGGAGGCGAAGCTGGTTGCTTGGGAGCCGTGCTCCAGCATCCGGTTCTCCAGGTCACGGGCGATTTCCAGCTCGGTCCGCCCCGGCCGTAGCCCGCCGGCCGCGACGAGGTCGTCCAGCGCCCGGTCGGCGGCCGCGCACGCCTGGCGCAGGGCCTCGATCTCGGTTTCGTCCTTGACCTCGCGCAGCCGCTCGACGAGGCCGGGGGTCCGTTCCAGGGGCACCTGCTGCTTGAGGGCCTCGTAGGTCTCGACGCTGACGTGCTGGCTCTCGAACCCGAGCCGTCCGTAGGTCTTGGTGTCCTTCGCGGCGCGGGCGACGAGGGCGGCGGCACTGGCCCGGTCGACGACGGTTTCGAGGTCGGGCACCTCGGCGGCGGATTGGGTGGTGTACCGGCCGTCGGTGCAGAAGAGCGTCCGGTCGTCCCCGCCCGCGTGGAGGAGGAGGGCGGCGTTGGAGCCGGTGAACCCGGTGAGGTAGCGGATGTTCAGCAGATCGGTGACCAGCAGCGCCTCGACACCGGCCCCGGTCAGGAGCCCGCGCAGCGCGGCACGACGTCGTCCATGGGTTTCAGGCACGGGTCCACCCTAGTGGGCGGGCTTGCCGGGGGAAGCGACTCGCCAGTAGGCCGCCTACACTCCGCAGGATGAGCGCCTGGGTGATTCGCGGACTGGTGATGGCGGTGCTGCACGGCACGGCGTTGACGCTGCTGGCCAAGTACGCCGTGTACCACCCGACGGACCAGACGCTCGCGGTCTCGCTGACGTTGGCGGTCCTGGTCGGCGCGGCGGCCCTGTGGGCGGCGCTGGACGCGTGGCGGGGTGTTTCCGACCGCGGCCGCGCGTGGTTCATCGCGGCGCTGGTCGCGGGCGTGGTCTCGGGCATCCTGTACGTGATCGGGCGAGCGGTGTTCGTCGACCAGACGGGGGTGTCGGAGCTGGGCGGAGCGCTGACGGGCGGAGCGGCGTTCTCGGCCCTGCTGGTCCTGGTCCCGGCGGGGCTGGGGCTGTTCGTCGGCGGGCGCATCGGCCGCTCCCCGAGCGCCGACGGCGAGCGCTGAGGGGACTTCGACCGTCGCCGGCCGCACCTGCGGAGCCGGCACCACGGCGAGTAGCGCCGGGCGACGTTCCCCCGCCAGATCACCCACATGCGGCGGCGGTCGCCCACCAACCCTGCAGCCCAGCCGCGATCCCCCATACCCGCGGCCGCCCACCCGCCGCGCGGCGATCACCCACATGCGGCGGCGGCCGCCCACCAATCCACATCCCAGCGGCGATCCCACACCCCCGCGCGCCCCACCCGCAGGCCGGCGGCACCAGGCGACGATCCCACCCCACCTGCTCCCCCGCTCGCGACCGCCCGCCCCGGCCGCGAT
The DNA here is from genome assembly GCF_053586895.1 of Amycolatopsis sp. NPDC003731. Classification (NCBI taxonomy): domain Bacteria; kingdom Bacillati; phylum Actinomycetota; class Actinomycetes; order Pseudonocardiales; family Pseudonocardiaceae; genus Amycolatopsis; species Amycolatopsis sp. NPDC003731. The sequence continues at coordinate 31,104 of NZ_JBSFNC010000074.1, forward strand.
GGCCCTCGCGCGGCGGCGACCCGCGGCCGCAGCCGGCATCCCGGCGGGACCCGCGTTGTTCGCCGGCGGGCGGATCGGCCGGTCCCCGAGCGCCGACCCGACCTCAGCCCACCAAGGAAGCGCCCGGCGGGTAGCCGTCCCACTGGGCCCGGGTCACCGGGCGGGCCGTCGAGCCGTTGCCGGCCACCACGCCGGGGTCGGGGGCCTCCCAGCGGTGGCCGTCCAGGATGAACGCGTAGCCGTGGCCCGGGGCCTGCACCGCCTCCGCTCCCGAACGCAGCCGCGCCGCCTGCGGGAGCGCCGCCAGTGCCTGCGGGGCCCGGTCGAGGACCTCGCCCGCCAGCGCCACCGCCACCGCGCGGCGGTCCACCCGGACCCGCGCGCCCGCCCGGACCAGGTCCATCGTGCGTTCCGGGGACGGCGCCGTCACGCCGTCGAACGTCGACGCCACCCGGGCCGGGTTCGCGCACGCCTGGCTGCCGAGCAGGTCCAGCCCGAAGTGCCGCAGGTCGGTCGGGGCGCGGGCGCCGCCGATCGCCGTCGCGCGCACGAGGTCGAACGGCACCCGGTCGCACGGGTCGGCCGGCGACAGCGGCGCGTGCCCGTCCGCGCGGCGCACCAGTCCCGGCCCTTCCTGCCACGGCCCGGGCACGACCACGGGCTGGTACGGGTGCTCGGTGAAGTCCGCGGTCCAGAACGTCAGCGTCGTCCCGCCGTCGGTCTCGTGCGCGACGACGAACGCGGCGAGCGCGCCCACCCACATCAGGTCCGCGCTGAACCCGTCGACGACCGACCGCGCGCGCGGCGCCGACGTCGACGCGACCGGCACGAACCCGCCGACGTCCAACGCCTGCACCCCGGACCCGAGCGCCGGGTCGCGCGAGCGGAGCAGGAACTGCCCCGCGCCGTTCGGGCCCGCGGCGCGGCCGGTGGTGTCGGTGAACATCAGGTAGAACCAGCCGTCGAGGTAGACGGCCGACGGCTGGCCGGCGCCGTAGACGTTTTCGCGGTGCACGTCGTGCGACGGCCCGAGGATCGGTCCCCCGCCCGCAGCGCGGGTCCAGTGGATGCCGTCGGCGCTGGTGGCGAGCCCGATGGAGTTGCCGAGCGCGTGGTCCCCGGCGGCGCCGGTGTAGTACAGGTAGTACGTCGAGCCGACGCGCAGCACCGACGGGTCGCAGGTGTGCATGCCGTCGAACTGCCCGGGCGCCCCGGAGAACACGGCGGCCGGGACCCCGCCACCCGGTCCGGTGAACGGCCCGTCGAACGACCGGGCCTGCGCGTAGAGGATGTCGTCCCCGGCCGGGCCGGCGCCGCCGTACTGGCTGCACCACCACATCCGGGTCTGCCCCCGGTCGAGCATCACCGACGGCCCGTAGTTGTAGACGGCGTCGAGCCCCCCGGCGGCGATCACGCCACCACTCTGCCGAGGGTCACCCGAAGGAAGTTTGACGTCGGTGGGCCGCGGCGGCCCGGCGGTCTTCCCGCCCGCGATGGCGGGCTGCTCGCCCGCGGCCTGCGGCTGGGCGTAACCCTCGGTGCAACCCGCGAGCAGGAGCCCGGCCAGAACACTGGCGAGCAAGGCACGAGCGGGTCGCCGACCCCCACGACGAAACGGGTGCACGGCATCGGAGTGTAGCGAGCGCCTTCACCCGTCCGAGCGACCGCGCTCCGGTTCGGGTTCCCTCCGCAGCGTCGTGCCGGACTGCCGTTCGCGGAATCGTCCGCCGACGCCGCCCGGGATGACGTCGCCGGGTCCCGGATTCGCACAGGACCAATGCGATTGTTATGCAACGGCAATTACGGCGACGGTATCGCACCGGCGCAATCCGCCGAACTGTCCGCCGACGCCGACATGCTCTTCTTTCCCCGGATCGCCGGTGTAACAGACCCCGGATTCCGAACGACTCCCTGACCGCTCCGATCATTGCTGCCGGCAATGGCCGGAATCGGGCGTTTCGCACTGACGCACTCCCGAGACCGGCCACCGGCGAAACTCGTTGTGCTATCGAAGGAATGTCTTCTGATCAATTGCCGTCGTCGCCGTTTCCGCCGCCACCTCGCATCGCCGATCACCTCCGCCCGGACATGGACGGTCGGGACGATCGGACGTGCTCTCGAATTCGTCGGTCGAAAGATCAGCCGACTCCGCCAGGAGAGGAGCGCAGGGTGAACTCAGCCGGGAAAACCGAGTGCGGAGAGCCGCGCGCGCAGGTCGGCCAGCACCGACCGGTAGCCGGATTGCCCGACGGTGCCGCCGGTCGTCTCCTTGAGCCACCTCTCGACCAGCCGCACCAGCTCGCCGGCTTGGGCCGCGTCCTCCGCCGGGCGTTCCGCGACGCCGTATTCGAGGGCCTGCACCAGCACGGGCGCGGCCCGCAACGCGAACAGGCAGTTGTCCAGTGCGGGCCGCAGGTGACGCGGTTCGTAGAGCGGCTCGGCCAGGACCTGGTGCACCCACGCGTGCGCCCGCCGCACCCACTGCTCCGCCTCCGCGCGCTCCCCGCGGTCCGTCAGCAAGGAGGCGAGACCGGATGCGGCGTCGGCGGCGAGGTAGCAGCTGCGGGCCAACGGCCGGATGTCGCGATCCTGGTTGTACAGCCGGGTCCGGGCGGGGATGACCGAGGTGGTGAACAACTGCAGGGCGGCACGGAGGTCTTCGGCACTGTCCTTGTTGGCCCCGAGGAAAGCCGCGTAGTTGTGGAGTTGGAAGCTGAGCCCGCCGTACTCGGCGTCCGGCGCGAACAAATCGACCTCGACCGCGTTCGCGAAGGCCGCCCAGTACCGGCGCAGTGCCACCCCGGCCTCGGGGCTTTCCAAGCCGGCCGACCTCAGCGCGTTGAGCTCGATGCAGGCCACCGCCAGCAGATCGGCGAGCAACCCCGGGTCGATCCGGTCCGCGGCGCCCGCTTCCAGGCAGGCGTCGGCGGCCGCCATGACCGCCGCCGCGGACGCCGGTACCGGGCGCCCGGCGTGCCGCTCCGCGCCGGCCCGCTGCACGGCCAACCGCAACCGGGTGTCCACCACCACCGGGTCGTCGGCGTCGAAGACCTGGTCGAGCAGCTCGGACAGGCCGCGCACCAAGTCGGCGAACTGGGCCCCGGCCAGCCAGGTCGAGGGGGCCAGCAGGCCCATCTGCCGGATGATCCCCATCGCCGCCAGCACGAACGCCCGCCGGGCCAGCAGCGGCACCGCGGCCAGTTCCGCCGCCCGGGGCAGCCGGAACGGCACCGCCATCGCGTCGGCCAGCGCGTCCCCGAACTCGTCCGGCCGGCGCAGGGACGCCCGCCCGTAGGCCCACGTCTCGACCAGTTCGCGGACGATGCCCGAAGACGGGACCATGGCACAGACCTGCTCCTGTCCCGGGATGCGTTCGGTCACCCAGAGGTGGGCCACGCCGTCACGGGTCCCCATTTCCACGAACAACCCGATCAGTTGGTCGACCATCCGGTCACCGACTCCGGCGGCCGGGCCGGCCGGTTCGTCGGCCGCGCTGTCCGGCAGGATGCCGCTGGCGTTGAGCCGGGCGGCCGCGATGCCGTCGAGGAAGTCCAGGTCCTTCGGGTGGGTGACCGGGTCGGGAGCGCGCCCGGCCGGAGCGGCGCCGATCTCGCACCGGGCCCGCGGCCGGTCCGAAATCCGCGGTGCCAGCGGAAACTGCGGCGCACTGAGCGACGCCCGCTGGATCACCCGCGCGGTGAGCGCCGCGGACACGAGCGCGGGCTGCGACCGGTACACCTCCACCGCCGTCGCGGCCCAGGCGGCGATCCACTGCACCGGGGCGAGGTCACCGCCGTCCGCGGCGCGCAGCATCCCCAGCGCCGTCCGGATGGCGCCGGCCGCCGGAGCGAGAAGCACGTTCGTCGCGGTGAGCACGATCGCGGCCTTCGTGTCGGGGCCGAAGCGGTTGATCGTCGCCGCGACGATCTCGTTGGGCAGCGCACCGCGGTCACCGGGCAGCACCGCGCGGTCGTCGACGAACCACTCGCCGTCGTGCTCCCGGCTCCGCAGCCGGGCCGCCGCGGCCCTGGTCGGCAGCGGCGCCCCGCGCGCGATCTCCGAGACGGTGATCGCGGTGAAGTCGCAGACCCAGGTCAGCGGGCGGAACGGGTTGTGGTCGGAGGGAACGCCGAACAGGGGCGCGACCTTGCGGGCCAACCGGGCGGGCACCAGCTCCGAGCGCTTTTCGACCAGCTGGGGCACCACTGCGGGCAGCAACACCATCCTGCACTCCACCTCCGCTCGGCTCATGGTGACACAGCGGAGTGAAAGACCCGCGCGCCAACCGGTCACCAGTGGATCAATCACAGTTCAGCCACGTCCTGGCATATAAATCTCTGCTAGTGTAGGAAGCTCTGCATGGTTGCGACCTCGTCCCCCATTCGGTCCTCCCGATCCACCCCCGAACTGACCACGGACGTGGTCCGTGCGGTCTTCGCCGAGCTGGGCGAAGTGCGGGACCAGCTACACGTGAGTCACCGGGTCGCCCGCTGCGATCTGTGCCTGGCGCTGCGTGAGCTGCGCTACGGCCCCACGCCCGCGGGGGCGGGCGACAACGGGCTGCTGCTGGCCGGCGACTGCGTGTGCCGGGACCTCGTGGCCGACGTCCTGCACGTCGTCACCACGTTCCTGACGGAGCACGGCGCAGCGATCACCAACCCGCCCGGCGCGGCCCGTATCCACGTGCGCAAACGCGTGCACGACGTGCTGCGGTCCTACCGCTGCGCGCACGGCGCCCAGGCCAAGCCCAAGCAGGCACGCGACAACCGCTACGGGCGGGCACTGCCCGACGAGGAGCACCGCGCGGTGTTCGGGCACCTCGTCGACGAGGCCGGGTACTCCGCTCCGCTGCCGGGCGGCGGGTACCTCGTGCGCAGGCTCGCCGAGCGGTGCGCGGCCGAGTTCGGCAAGCCGGTCCCGTACTACCTCGAACGGGTGCCGGGGATGCTGATCACCATTCAACGCGTGTGCAAGGCCGGTGCGCGGGTCAACGTCGGCACCAAGACCGCTCCGGAGTACGTGAGCTGGTACGACGCCTACATCGACCGCCCGCTGGGGCGCCGGCCGGACACGGCGATCACCTCCCTGTCCGACGACGGCGCGTCCCGGTGGGGCCGCGACCACGTCGCCGACCCGAGTGCCCAGTCCGCCTTCGCCGCGGTCGAGGTCGCCGGCGTCGACGCGCATCCGGACTCGACGGTCGTCGACACCGTGGTGACCCGGCTCGCCGAGGCGTCCCCCGGCGCTTGGGAGGGCACCCTGCGGTCGGCGCTGCTGGGCCTGGCCGACCGCGGCTTCCTGTCCCGCCGCCGCGCGGAGACCCTGCTGTCCGACCCCCAGGGGATGGACGACGTGATGGCCCGGGTCCGGACGGTCATCGAGGCACGAGGCGGAAGGGTGAACCGTGGCTGACACACCCACTACGCACGAGGACGCGGCCCGGTTGGCCGGGTGGCTCCGGGACGCCCCGGAGCGGGTCGACCCGGTGACGGCAGCCGAAACGGGGATCGACCTCCTGCACGAGCTCGACGCCGACGCCGGCCTCGAGCCCCTGCACCTCACGACCGGCTTGCTCGAGTTCGCCCTGCGCTCCGCACCCTCCCACCCCTCGGCCCCGGAGTGGTGGGGCGAGCTGGGCTTCGCGCGCGGCTGGATCGCCGAAGAGACCGGCTACCCGCCGGAATACGAGAGGGCCATCGCCTGCACGCTCACCGCTCTGTCGACGCCGGGTGTTCCGCCCGATGTCGCCGAGCAGGCCGCGGTCGAAACCGCGTACCTCACCGGGGCCCTGCTGCGCCTGGAAACCGTCACCGCCGAGCGGGCGCGGGAGCTGGTCGAGGCCCTGGACGGCATTCCGCCGTCCTGGGTGCCGGACGTGCCCACCACACGCTTCGAGCTGGCATGCGCGTGGGCGTGGCGCTGGGCCTACCCGGTGACCGAGGACGACGCGGACCTCCGGCGCGCGGCCGAGCTCCTGCGCCGGGCGCTGGCCGCACCGCAGCCGGCCGGGGTGGAAGCGGACTGCGTCGACGAATGGGACCTGCTCGCCACCATCCTCGAGCACCTCTACCGGGAAAGCGACGATCGCCGGCTGCTGGACGAAGCGCTTGCCGCCGCGGTGAAGGTGTGCGAACTGCTGCCCGAAGACCACGAGCAGCTCCCCGAGGCGCACGGCGTCGCGGCGGCCCTGGCCGAGGAAGTCTTCTTCAACAGCAACGGCGACGACGGCGCGGCGCTCGAAACCGCGATCGCGAACTTCGCGGCCAAGCGCGCCGCGATCGGCCTGGACGACGACGAGACCGTCTCGTACGCGATGCTGCTCCAGGTCCGCGGTGGCACCGCCGAGGACGTTCCGGCGCTGACGGCTGCCGTAGAACTCCTCGAGACGCCCGAGCGGGCACCGGGTGCGGAGATGGTGCTCGCGGGCCTGCACGAGCTGCTCGTCGACCTCGTGGGCCCGCGCCACGCCTGGCCGGCCATCGACTGGGCGACCAAGGCGCTGGCCCGGCCCGATCTCGGCACCGAGGTCGTCCTACCCCTGCACGCCTGCCGGCTCGCCGGGCTCGAGGTCGCGCTGACGGCGTTCGGCGGCAACGAGCTCGCGGCCCGGTACGACGTCGACGGCATCGTGGCCGGCGCCCGGATCGAGGCGCTGGCCGGCGAGGATGCCGCCCGGGCGGAGCTGGGACTCCAGGTCGCCCGGTTCCGCGGCCTGTGGACGGCCGACCGGTCCCCGCTCGACGTGGACCTGGTGCAGGCCACCTCGGTGGAGATGGCCGATGCGGTGCACCGGGTGCGCGAGCACGCCGGGGCCGACGCGCAGGACAAGCTCCACAGCGTGGCCACTCTGCTCGAAGACATGATCCCGGTGGCAATGGGCGATCGGGACCCGAAACCGTTCCGCGCCGCGCTGCAGGACCGGAGCCTCGAAGGCATGGGCGAGGCGACGGGCATGCTGAGCTGGCTGGAGCAGCTGACCGAGCTCCAGTCGACGGCCGACACCGGACAGCCGGTGGCGGCCCGGCTCCGGGAGCTGGTGGCGAACGCCGTCGCCCTGGTGCCGGAGGCGGACACCGACGCCGTCACGGTCCTCATGCGCGCCCTCGCCGATACGGCCGTCGTCGTGGAGAACGGCGATCCCGCAGCCCGGTCCGCCGGCTACCGGGAGGTCGTCCGGATCTGCGACGAACTGCCGGAAAACGTGGCCTCGAGCCCGTTCGTCCGACGCATCCGCGGCATGGTGGCCGCCCAGCTGACCGTCGGCGGTCACGACGACGACCAGGCGGAATCGGCCATCGAGGACCTGGAAACCGTCTTGGCGCACCCGGACGGACGTCTGCGGGAACACAGCGTACCCCTCACCGAACAGCTCGGACGGCTCCTCCGCAAGCGTGGCGCTCCCGGGGACGTCGCACGCAGCAGGCAGCTGGCCGTGCGCGTGCTGACCGAGCACACCTGGCGCACGCTGGTCCGGCCGGCCACGGAGGACGACTCGGCGCGCCGGTTCGCCCTGCAGGCGAGCGACTGGTGCCGGGAAGACGGTGCCCTCGACGACCTCGTCCGGGTCATCGAGGCCGAGCGGGGCGGGGCGCTGGCCCGGGGCGCCGGGGCCGAGGTGGTCCGCCGTCACCTCGTGGACACCGGCCGCGCCGCACTCGCCGAGGAGTGGGCGGCCGCGCACGAAACCGGCGACCAGTGGGACGTGCACCGCATGGACCTGCCGTCTCGTCTGTCCGAAGAGGACAGAAGGACGCTGGCCGAACCGTGGGGTCCGGAGGAGATCCGCTCCGTGCTCCGCGAGTCGAAACTGGACGCGCTCGTGTACCTCGTGCCCCGGCAGCCCACGGTCGGCGGGCTCCTGGTCGTCGTTCCGGCCCAGGGCCCGGTGCTCGCCCGCCGCCTGCCCCTGCTGAGCGGGCACTGGTTCCGACCGCCCCCGACGTCCGCCGCGGCGGAGGCGCTGGGAGGGTGGGCATGGCTCGCGGCCGGCGCGGCCGTGCTGGCCGCCGCCGAAGCCGCGAGCCCGCCCGGCCCGGGTGGCGTTCCCCGCGTTGCGCTGGTACCGGTCGGCGCCGCGGGCCGGGTGCCTTGGGCGGCCGCCTGGCGCGAAACGGGATCCGGTCGCCGGTACCTGGTCGAGGACGTCGAACTCACGTGTGTCCCTTCGGCTCGCCGGCTCGCCCACACGCACACAGCGGACGAAGAGCCGGTGCTCCTGCCGTGCGACCCGGACCGGTTGTCCCGATCGGACTACGACGACGCACTCGAACCGTCGAGCGCACGGCTCGTCGAAGGCGCGCGCACGGTGGTGCGCGAGCTGTGGCCGGCCGCGGACGGCTCGGTGTTGGTTCCGCTGTTCCGGCAGTTTCTCCGCGCCACCCCGGAAGATCCGGCCGGCGCCTTCCGCCGGGCGCAGCTGTGGCTGCTCGACCCGCAGCGAGTGCCGGCGGCGGGGGTGTCCGCCGGCCACCTCGGAAACCCGGCCGACGTCGTGAATTGGGGTGGGTTCGCGTGCCTCGGGGGATGACGGGCCGCCGTCCGTCAAACCGGACTGTGGAGTGGAACACCGAGGAGCTCACGTGGATCGCCGCCGCGACGGTCGTGGCCGCGCTGGTGCTGCTGAGCGCCGCGAGACTCGCCGCCGCGAGCCGGATCCGTCGGGACCGGGCCCTGATCGCGGACGCACTGGACCGCATGAGCGCGCTGGTGCCGGAACCGGCGGCCCGGCCACGACTGCGGGGCCTGGGCCGCGACGTGGTCGAGGTGCTGGTGTCGCAGGAGGACACCGCGCAGTCCCTGCGCTCGGAAGCACCCCTCGCCGACGGGTCGGCCGTGCTGATCATGGCGGATGCGGTGACGGCGACCGTCGAACCCATGTGCGTGGACCGGCCGGACGACAGCGTGTGGGAAGCGGCTGGCGTGGCTCCGAGCGTGACCGAGCACCCCGAGCTCCGCGAGATCACCGAGCAGCTGGCACACAGCAGCTCCCGGCTGATCGCGATGGGACGGCGGGTGCTCGGTGAGGGGGAACGGCTGGGGCTTCCCGAAAGGGACGCCGAGGATTCCCTCACGGCGGCACTCGACCGGGCGCAGCAAGCGGTGCGCGACGCCGAGCTGCTGGCCGCGGGCGGGCAGCTGCTCGCGGCGCTCGCCGCACTGACCGAGCTGGCGATCCCGGTACCGGAATCGGGTTTTCCTGGCCAGGCGGTGGCGGATGAGCTGCGCACGCAGGTGAATGCGCTGGCCCGGTTGGGCATCCGCCACCGCACGGCGTTGTCGCAGTTCCGGGATGCGGGCATCCAGCAGGAGTGGCGATGACGGTTCCCGCCCCGGAAGAGGCCTACGACAAGCGTGACCGGCGCGCCGACCGGCGACGCGGCCGCCGGGACGGCAAGCAGCGCATCCCGGCCTACAACGACGTGCTCGCCATGACCTCCGGGGACGGCGTGATCACCACGCCCTACCCCCAGTGCCTGCAGAGCAGCGCCGTGAGTGAGATGAACCAGGAGCTGGCGGATTGCCTGCGGCGCCGGAAACCGCTCCTGGAAACCCTCGAAGTCCTGCGCCGTCAGCACGCCAACACGAAGTACGACCTCGATCGCGCCTCCGACGGCATCACCGGCGCGGAGGCCCCGCTCACGGAAGAGGAACTGCTGCCGCGCAGCCGCGCCGAAGTCCGGCCGGACCAGGCGGTGGTCGTGCGCAGCCGGCGGGAAGCTGCCCGGGCGAGGCGGATCGCGGCCGCGCACGGCGGGGAAGCCGCGCTGCACGAGAAGCTGAACGAGCTGGACAGCCGGATCGCCGAGACCGAGCAGGCCGTCCGCTCCGACTTCGTGCTCGTGCAGGCCAAGGCCAAGCAGATCGGCGCCCGTTGCGCCGTGCGGGTCGGCACCTACTGGGAGCACCTGGTGCTGGCGCACGCGGAGGGCACCTACCTGGCCCCGATGGTCAGGTACGTCAGCCAGGTCCTGCCCTCGTGGGTGTTCGAACCCGTGGCGGGCGAACCGGATTCGCTGGGGCAAGGGGACTACGAACTGCACTACGTCATCGAGCGCGTCCGCCCGGAGGCGCGCGCACCCGAATCCGGACCCGGCACCGAGCCGGAGGGAAAGAAGCGACCCGCATGAGGCTGAGAAAACCCCGACCGGACCGCATCCCGCGCGCGCTCACCCGGCGGCTGCGGGACCTGCACAAGCGGGCGCTGCCGGAAATCGCGGACGCCCAGCTGCTCGAGTACGTCGACCGGACGGTCGGTTCGCTCGGCGACAGCGACGCCCCGAGGGCGCTCATCGACGGCTACGTCCAGGCGCACAAGGCGAAGTGGACGCTGCAGCTCAAGGCCAGCCACAACGAGCTCCTGGGCGAGATCGAGGAGCTGGCCGCCGACGCCCGCGCACTCGTCGAACACCGCCGGATCCTCTGCCAGGACCAGCGGGACATCATGGACGACCTCGACGCCGCGGTCGCCCACGCCCTGGAGCGGGTGACCGACCCGGACGCCCCGTACCACGAGCCGGTTCGCCTGAGCGAGCGACGCGGGAGGAATCGATGACGGAGCCCCAGCGTCCGGTGCGGGTCCTGAGCCAGCGCAGGCGGGTGATCCGCGGTGATGCGTCGCTCATCGTCGGCCTGCCGCCGACGACCGGGTTGCAGTACCTCGTGCTGCTCGCCGCCGCGGTGGTCGACGTCGTCGCGTTCAACCAGGTCCTGACGCAGGCGCTCGACGAGTACGAGTGGGCGTTGTGGGGGTTCGTCGGCGGGTTCACCGTCGTGTGCCTCGCGCTGTCGCACACGGCCGGCAAGAGCTGGAAGGAGGCTTCGGTCCAGCGGCACGCGCCGAACGCGGGCGTCATCGCCGTGCTGTGCACCGTGGTGTGGCTGGCGCTGGGACTGGCGGCCTTCGCCTTCCGCTGGTTCTACGCCGTGCCGGCCGGCGGGACCACCGCGGAGTACGACGACCCGACGGCGGCGCCGGCGGCCGACACGACCCTGCAGGCCAACTTCCTGCCCGCGATCTTGTTCCTCGTGCTGTACCTGGGCACGGGCCTCCTGTCCGGTGCCGGCGCCTACAAGGTGCACAACCCGGCGGCCCGGCAGTGGGCACGCGCGGTGGCCAAGCGCTCCCGGGCGGCCGCCCGGATGGCCGCCCTGGAGGCGGGCCTCGTGGCGGCGGAAGAGCTCACTCGGCAGGTCGAGGGCATGAAGGCACGGGCCGTTGACGACAAGGACCTGTACCTGGCGCTGCCGGGCAGCTCGATGGCGAAGGTCGTCGCCGACGCCGAGCTGAAGCTGCTCGGCCGCGGACCGGCGGCGGCAGACCGGCCGCAGACCACCGAAGACGACGAAGAAACCCGGAAGGACCAACGATGACTTTTCTCCGGTCCCGCGGCCGCCGCAGGCGCCCGTGGCGTGCCGCCGCGGCCACGGCCGCCGCCGCGGCCCTGCTGACCGCGTGCCACCAGGAAACCCCGGCCGGCTCCCCGCCGGACGGCGGCGGGGCGCAACCCGGTGAGTGCGTGCCTGCTCCGGACAAGCCGGTCAGCCTGGTGGTGGGCGGCCGCATGGGCAGCCAGCGGCCGACCCTCACCCGGGAAGTGCAGGACCTGCTGTCCGGAGCGGTGGCGAACCAGCAGGCCGTCCAGGTGTTCCGGGTGGACGGCGAGCCCTCGCGCGTGGTCAAGATCTCCCCCGTCATCGACGGCAAGAACGACGCCCGGCGCAAGCAGCAGGCCGGGGCCGCCGTTCAGCAGATCACCACCGCGGTCACCGGCGTCGTTCCGAAGAAGCCCGAGGCGGACGACCTGGCCGCGCTGTCCCAGGCGGCCAAGCTCACCGACGAGGGCGGCACCGTCGTCCTGATGGACTCCGGGCTTTCGACCGCCGGCGCCGTCTCCTTCCTCAACGACGGGATGTTCGACGCCGATCCCGGCGAGGTCGCGAACTTCCTGGCCGGCAAGCAGCTCCTGCCCCCGCTCCGGGACAAGACCGTGCTGCTCGTCGGGACCGGCCTCACCGCCGAGCCGCAGGCCGCCCTCGACGACAACCTGCAGAAGCGGGTCACCGCTCTGTGGAAGGCCATCGCCGACAAAGCGGGGGCCAAGTGCTCGGCACCGGTGGACGTGCCCAGCAAGCGGGAGGCGGTCAAAGTCGACCAGCCGGTCTCCCAGGTCAAGCTGCCCGCGCCGGTGACGTTCCAGCCGTGCGGCACGACCGTCCTGCGCGACAGCGGACCGGTCGGTTTCCGGCCGAACGAAGCGAACCTGCGCGACGAAAAGGCCGCGCAGAGCACCCTGCAGGCGCTCGTGTCCCAGCTGACCGGCGGCTCGCAGAAAGTGAACCTGGTCGGCAACACCGCCACCTACGGCAAGCCCGAGGACAGCGTGACGCTGTCCAAGCAACGGGCCGAAACGGTGAAGGCGCTGCTGGTCCAGGCGGGTGTCGCCGCCGACCGCATCAGCACCGTGGGCGACGGGCAGACCGGGAAGTACCACGAGCCCGACCTCGGCCCGGGCGGCACGCTGGACCCGGCCAAGGCCGCCCGGAACCGGTCCGTGGTGGTCGAACTGTCGTGCGCCAGGTGAGACTCGGGGTGACGGCCGGGTGACCGCACCGGACGACGACGTCCCGCCCACGGAACCCGACCCTGGGCGGGGCGCGGCGCCGCCGCCGGACGGCCCGCCCACGGAACTCGACCCGGGGCGGGTACCGCTGGACCGCGGCGCGCCGACCGAATTCGACCCCGGCCGCAGCCGGCCGCGCGGCAGCTCGCCCGGGCTGCCCCCGGGACTC